>CAYZKM010000009.1:6062-29036 GCA_964478525.1 uncultured Bifidobacterium sp. | reverse complement strand
TCGGGCGGCCAGTCGCTGCACCAGCCAGTTGCGCCACAATATCTGCAGTTTCATCCGGAATATAAGCTGCAGCACCGCGACCAGGGCGGCCAGAAAGGCCAGCACGAAGAACAGCAGGATCGCCTGGTAGGCGAACGTCGCATCATGCTTGTCCAGGGCGTTGAAGAATGACCGGTTCCACACGTTGATGCCGTATTGCACAACGATGTTGCCGATCACCAGGCCGACTCCCAGAATCGTCAGGCCCCACGCCTGGAATGCGGTGGGGCCCGACCAGTAGTCGCCCGCCAGCCGCCAATACGCGCGTATCGATCCCCGGGGGTTGGGGCGTTTGTCGCAAGGTTCTGTCATCTGCATTCCACCCCGCGGGGGTCGCCGGCCAAAGACCGGCGCCCAACGGTTACGGTCGAGACCGATAAGTTCCGGCGATCAGCAGGACAATACCGACAACGATCGCGCCGCCGGCCAGCAAGGGCGGCACGACATGCGTCCGGGTCTCGGTCGCCTGCACCTTCAGGTCACCAAGCCTGGCGACATCGGTCGTCTGCTGGGTCGTGAAGATCGGAATCGCAAAGCCCAGCAGACCGGCAACCAGAAGAAGGATTCCGATCATGGTAGGAAGTTTGGTCATGGTCATCTCCGATGCGCCGCGCGTCCGGATCCGCCCGGCTTTTTCCCGCCACCGTCATCCTTGTTCACGGTCGCCCACGCCCTCGCCTCGGCTTCCTCGGCCGGGACGCCCTTCCTTTCGTAGCTTTCGGCGATATGATCTGCCTTGCGCTTCTGTTTCTCTGTATACTTCGATTTGTCACCCTGCGGCATGTTGCAATATCCTTTCGCCGTATAGTGGAAGACAAACCACCAAGGGCCTGCCTGGTTCCCCGCCGATCGCGCAAATAACCGTGACCAGGGGGAAACCTGCTCAACCGAAGGAAGGACAGAGCAATGGCGAAGAACACGATCTGTATCTGGTACGACAAGGATGCCGAAGCGGCCGCCAGATTCTATGCCGCGACCTTTCCCGACAGCGCGGTCACGGCTGTCCACCGGGCGCCCAGCGATTACCCGTCAGGCAAGGCGGGCGACGTGTTGACGGTTGAATTCACGGTTGCCGGTGTCGCATGCCTCGGCCTGAATGGCGGACCCATCTTTACGCACAGCGAGGCGTTTTCGTTCCAGATCGCGACCGACGATCAGCAGGAAACCGACCGGTATTGGGACGCCATCGTTGGCAATGGCGGGCAGGAATGTGCCTGCGGCTGGTGCAAGGACCGGTGGGGCGTGTCGTGGCAGATCACGCCCCGCGCGCTGACTGACGCCATCGCCGCCGGCGGTGCGGAAGCAAAGCGCGCGTTTCAGGCGATGATGGGCATGAAAAAGATCGACATTGCCCAGATCGAGGCCGCTCGGCGGGGCTGATCCCCCGAATCCACGCGGCCTTGGCGGCAACCGTTCGCGCCCATATCATGCCCACACCCATACACGCCTCGATGCCGACATCAGGACACACCATGACAAAATATCTTCACACGATGATCCGCGTGACGTCGCTGGAGGACACCATCGCCTTCTTCGGGGTGCTGGGCCTGCGCGAAATCCGCCGCCGTCCCGATGAAAAGGGCCGTTACACCAACGTGTTCCTCGCCGCGCCGGGCGACGAGGCGGCGGCTGTCGAACTGACCTACAACTGGGATGCGCAACCCTATCCCGGCGGACGGAATTTCGGCCACCTCGCCTATGCGGTCGACAATATCTACGACACCTGCAACGCGTTCATCGCCCATGGCGTGACGATCAACCGTCCACCGCGCGATGGCCGCATGGCGTTCGTCCGCACGCCGGACGGTATCTCGATCGAGATTCTGCAGGCAGGCACTGCGCTGCCGTCGGCTGAACCCTGGGCCAGCATGCCCAACACCGGAACCTGGTAGCGCCCGCATGTCCGGGGACGACCGCGTCAGGCGGGCGGTTCATCTGGCGCGGGACGTCGCGCCGGACATCGACGTCATCCTGCTGACGCATTACCCGGATGTCGAAACCCTCGACACGCTCCGGCCCGGCGAGACCGATCTTCGGACGGTGCAGGCGGTGAACCGCGCGGTGGCCGAGGAAATGAGGGACGCCGGTGTCGAAGTGTTCGTCCAGCGTGCCGACCGCGCCGCGTTCCGCCGCTGGATCGCCGATCGCGACAACACGCCCGAACAGCGCCGCCGCTGGATCGATCGCACCCGCCTGCTGAAAGGCGATGCGGCGGCTGCGGTCCTGGGTCTGGAGGGGGGCCTGGACGAATCGGGCGCGCCGGCACCGGACAGCTTCGGCAAGGCCGCGGGACCGGCCGCGGACCGGTTGCTGGACGCCTATGACGACCAGGACAGCGGCGAGTTCGATTCGCTCGTGCAAGAGCTGATGCGGGCCGGCCGGACCGACGTCCTGGACCTCGCCATCGGCAAATGCGCCGAGCGGGACGGTGACGAGGCGGGCGACGACCTGAACTGGGTGCTGCTGGTCGCGGCCGAGGGGGCCACGATCGGCCCCTCGGGATGGGCCGAGCTGGTCGCCCTGCCGGTGGCGCTGCCGGCCACCGATGTGCCGGATGGCGAGGACATCATACAGGGGCTGATCCGCTCCGGTGCCCTGGCCGATACCGAGGAGGTGCGACTGCTGCCGGGCTGGCGGTCGCCCGACGCGCTGGCCGCGCTGTCATTCGTGGCCGTGCGGCGCCTTCTGCTGGACCTGGTCGACGGCAAGGCGCCACGCGACCTGCCGGCGGACGACACCGGCGATCTGGCGCGACAAGGCTTCGGCGTATTGATCGGCCTGCGTATCGATTGGGCCATCCCGGTCTGGGAGGATATCGAGGCCGCCGGCGGCCTGGCGGACATGCCGGAGGACCATGCCGCGCAGGATGACGCGCGTCGTGACGCGTTGTTCGATCGCTGGCGCGGGCGCGTGTTCCAGCAGGGCCCGGGCTGCGTGCCGCTGGACCTGGTGGCGTTCTCGCAGGTGGCGAACGAGATCGCCGACTTCCTGGCCGAGGCCGGCGCGCAGACACAGGGCCTGGACGAGATCAGGGCGTTCGTCGCGCTGTGCCGGGACAAGGCGGGCAATGTCGACGTGGTGTGCCATATGGACGTCGCCGGCGAAGCCCTGACCCTGTCCATCTATACCGATACCGGCGAACCGGTGGACAGCCTGACGGTGCGGGCGGACACCCTGCCCGTCCCCGCCGAGGAAATGCCCGTTCTGGTCGGCGGCTTCGTTCGGCTGGTGCGGGACCGCCCGGGCCCCTGAACCGTCGGAAAATCGATCACCCTTCAACAACCCGCCGGACCGCGCTAAAGATTGCGCTCGGCCTGGCGCAAGGGCGGGACTGCATCGGTGCCGCACACTATTGTCTTGCGACAGGCGCGCGAGCCCGGCATGAGACACCCGTCCTGGGCGAGAGAACAAAGTGAAACGAACCGTCACGCCGCTCTTTCTTGAATGCGACCGGGCGCAGGTGATCACATCCTGGGCTGGCATCGCTGTCTACACCGCGCTGGTGGTGTGGTACGGCGTCTGGATCGGCCGGCATCCGGACATCGCCGCGTCACAGGCGCTGGGGCTACCGATCACGATCGTGGTCGGCCTGTTTCTCGCCGATCTGGTATCCGGCTTCGTCCATTGGGCGACCGATACATGGTTCGACGAGAAGAACTGGACCCGGATCATTTCGATCGCGCGGGAGCATCACCTGCACCCGCACCACATCGTCGGTTATGGCGTGCGGGACTATCTCGCCTACAGCGCCTGGCCAACCCTGCTGTTCATCGGCCCGATCGGGGCTGTCCTGACACTTGCACTCACGCCCGCCGTGTGGGTGTTCCATGGCGTGGTGATCGTGTTCGTGATCTCGGCCTGCATGTATTTCGGCACCTACGCCCATCGGCTGGGGCACCGGCGGTCGCCATGGCGGATCGTGCGCGTCCTGCAGCGGTGCCACCTGCTGATCGACACACGCCATCACAACGTGCATCACCGCGACAACCACGACATCCGGTACTGCGTGATCAATGGCTGGGCGAACCATGTTTGCGACCGGATCGGATTCTGGCGCGGGATGGAACATGTGGTGCAGCGCCTGACCGGGGCGATACCCAGACAGAACGATCATGAATGGTTCGCCCGCTACGATCCGTACTCGCCGCGGCGGGGACGGTTCGTGATCGGGCCGCTGCCGGCCAAACCCACGGCCGGGCATGATTGAACGGGGGTTGGGTTACACGCCCCCGCACCGTTTCCCGTCTTGTCAGGCCGCGAGTTTCAGAATCTCCAGCACATCGGCCGGGCTGTGGATCGGCCGGGGGTTGGTGTGGATGTAATGATCCAGCATCGACGCCTTGGCCACTGCGCCGTACTGCGCCTCGGTCACGCCCACCTCGGACAATGAACGCGGCAGCCCGAGGCCGGCGATGAAGTCGTGCACCACCCGCCAGGCGGGTTGGCCGGGTTGGCCGAACGCCGCCGCAACGATCGCCTGGCGGTCGGCGTTCACCCCCTCGTTCCAGCGCAGCACGGTCGGCAGCATCACGCACGACGTATAGCCGTGCGGCACGTTGCAGGTCCCGCCCAGCACATGGCCGATCCCGTGGCTTGCGCCCATCGGCACCGCGAACCGGTTGTGCTCCATCGACAGCCAGACGGCCAGTTGCGCGTCCAGGCGCGCGCCCAGATCGTCCGGATCGGCCAGCGTGGCCGGCAGGGCCGTGGACAGCAGACGGATGGCCTCCACCGCCTCGACATAGGACCGCTTGTCGGCAAACTGCGAACACACCGTCTCCACCGCATGATCCAGGGCGCGGATGCCGGTCGACAGCCACAGCCATTGCGGCGTCTTCAGGGTGATGGCGGGGTCCAGGATCACGACGCGCGGCACCAGCAACGGATGGCGGTAGATCTCCTTCAGCATCGTGCGCGTGTCGGTCGCCCCGGCCGAGGGATTGAAATCCCCGCCCGACAGCGTGGTCGGGATGGCGACCTGCGCGATATCGGGGCCGTCGAACACGGGGATCACCCGCTTGCCGTCGGCGCCGACGCGGGCCACGAAACGGTCGAAATCCTGGGTGCCGCGGATGTCGTGCTGCAGTGCCAGGCGCAGCATCTTGCCGGCATCGGTGCCCGACCCGCCGCCGAAGGTCACGATCAGGTCAGCCCGGGCCGCCCGGGCGGCCTCGGCCGCCGACAGCACCGCGTCGCGCGGGGTATGCGACGGCATCCCGTCGTACGACCCGGCATAGCGCGTGCCCAGGGCCTTGCGCATCTCCTCCACCCAGGCGGTCTGCTGGTCCAGGGTGCGGCTGACCAGCAGGAAGACGCGGTGCGCGCCCAGCCGTTCGGCCTCCGCGGCCAGGGCGGCGGCAGCCGGCTTGCCGTAGATGACGCGGTCGATCAGAAAATTCTCGTGCGTGCCCTGGATGTTCATCGCGGCTCCCCCCTTTGTCCGGGCCAGCATATCAATGTCGACGGGCCGGCGCCCATCACCGCTACCGCAGCACGGCCTCGGTCTTGCGCTGGATCAGGTCGAAGTCGATCCGCCCGCCGATCCCCGGCTCGGTTGGCGCGTGCATCATGCCGTCCTTGTCGGGTGCCAGGTCGTCGATCATCCCGTATTTGTGCGCCCCGTCCGGCAGCAGGACCTCCCACATCGTCGTGTTCCGGATCGCCATGCACAGATGCAGGTTGGCCAGGTTGTTGTGCGAGTTCCCGGAATGATGGACCTCGTATTTCATGCCGAACGCCTCGGCCAGGTGGGCGGTCTTCAGCATCGTGGTCAGCCCGCCCTTGTTCGGGATGTCGCCGCGCAGATAGTCGGTGGCCTGCGAGGTCAGCCAGATCGGATAGGTGTCCAGCCCGCCGGCCGGGTATTCGGTGGCCAGGATCGGGATGTCCAGCTTCTGGCGCAGCTTGACATAGCCGTTGATGTCCTCGTCCGCCAACGGGTCCTCGAACCAGTAATAGCCCATTTCCTCGATCGCGCGGCCGACCCGCAATGCCTCGGTGTAGTCATAGGACCAGGTCGAATCGAGCGCGACACGGTACTCGTCGCCGACCGCCTTTCGCACCGCGGTGCAGACGGCGATGTCCTTTTCGGGCACACGCGGCGGATGGATCTTGTAGGCTTTCCAGCCATTGGCCTTGAACGCCTGCGCCTGGTCGACATAGGCGCCGATATCGGGCAGCACCTGGGAACTCGCATAGGCCATGATCGAGGTGCGGCACGTGCCCATCAGCGCATGGACCGGCAGGTTGGCGATCTTGCCGCACAAATCCCACAGCGCGGTGTCGACGGCGCCGATGGTGCGATAGCTGACGATGCGGCTGGTCAGGCGCATTGCCTGGTGGATCGCCTCCCGGTGCAGCGGGTCCTTGCCCATCAGCATCGGCTTCAGCGTGCGGATCAGTTGCGGGCCATCCATCGAGCCCGGGTTGGAGGCAGAGCCGAGAAACGCGTGTCCTTCAAGCCCGGCATCGGTATGGATACGCAGCAGGCCGAGATTGCTGACCGAGGACGCGGCCGATCCCTGATGATAGGTTGTCGCGGGGATGCCATCCCAGGTGAAGATGGTCAGCGAGACATCGTCGATTTTCATGGCCGTTCTCCCGCGGCGGCCATTCAGCGTGCCGCCGTCGCGGAAGAGTTAAGCCCCCGGCCGGGGGCGGCGGCAAGATCAGCGGCGACGGACCGCCGACAGGCCGGCGAGCGCAGTGCCGAGGAGCAGAAGGGAGACGGGTTCCGGCACTTCGCTGGTCGACCCATCGGTACGCGACGCGGCGAGGGCGGCGACTTCGTTCGCGGTCAGATTACCGGCGTAGATATAGATGTCGTCGAGGCTGCCGATGAACTGCTCGCCCAGATTGTTGAACTGCTGGCCGAACCGGGTCGCGGTGCCGGTGGCCGTCTGATTGATACCGTTGAACGTGCCGACCGATACGCCATCGATATAGAGGGTCGTGCTGGATGTGTTGGAAACGACGGCGTAGTTGTGAAAGACATTGTCCGACAGGAAGGCGACCGAGGTCGACAGGTTCGCATCACTGATGCGCAGATTGCCGGCCGGGTCGGTGCCGAGATACATGCCGTTGCCACTGCCGGAGTTCTGCGAGATGAACTCGGCGTAACCCCCTTGCGGGCCGCCCTTCACCCACATCGAGATCGAGAAATCGCTGCCCGGGATGGCGAAGCCGCTGAGTTCGACCATGGCCGGGCCGGTCGGCATATTGAGCTGGTTGCCCGACACCGCGGCTGATCCGGACAGGGTGCCGTTCATCGAGCCGGTGCCGTCCGAGGCATCCGTGGCGAAGGTATATGAATGCAGCAGGGTCGCGGCATGGCCCGGGGTGGCGAGCGTGGCGGCGAACGGGGCCGCCATGGCGCAGGCGACGGTCCATCCGAGGATTGTGCGCGACATCGGTACCCCGCTGGCAGGAAGGCCGGATAAGGTCCGCGCGGCGCTGCCGCCGAGCGCACACCTCATTGCGCCATATTACCGAAGGTCACGGGGGCGTCAACGTCAAAATCGGCCAATATGTAAATTTTGGGACAATTCCGGTCATCATCCCGCCACTTTACGCACATGCCGCGCGACCCGGCGGGCCCGTGCCGACACCCGTCAATGCTGATGCGACACCACCGCAGGCGGCGGGTCGTCCCCGGCCAGCACCGGATAGCGGTTATGCGTCACGATCGAGGCCGACAGCTCCTCTCGCGTGCGGGTCGGAATCCCGTTGGCCATGCGGCGCATGATCTCCGCCGTCTCGGCATCGGCCGGATAGAACGCCTCGATCCTGATCTCGGACAGCGTCACATCGACGGGCGTATCGAACAGTGTCGTCGTGCTGAAGAAGGACAGCGTCCCGTCGATCGTGACCAGCCGGAACGGCACGATGATCCCGTCATACGGCTTGCGCGGCCGCGGGCCCGGCGCGGCGGGCGGCAGCGGATAGTCGCGGATTTCCTGCAGCAGCGCCGTCAGGAATGCATCGCCGGTCTGGTCCACCTGCAGGCGCAGGCGGTTGATCACGTGGTCCCGCCATTCCCGCAGATTGGCGATCCGGGGCGCCAGCCCGGCGGGATGCAGGCTCAGGCGCAGCATGTTGATCGGCGGTTTCAGCAGCAGCGGATCAGCTCCCGCCACCATGGTATGCAGCCCCTGATTCGCCGCGATCACCGTCCAGTGCCGGTCCACCGCCAGCGCCGGATAGGGCTCGTGCGCCTTCAGCACCGCGTCCACGCTGTCGCGCGCAATCGCAAGCGCCGGATCGTCCAGCGACCGCTCCATGAACATCGGCGCATAGCCGGCCGAGGTCAGCAGCACGTTGCGTTCGCGCAGCGGAATGTCCATGCACCGGGCCAGGCGCAGCAACATGTCGCGACTGGGCACCGAACGCCCGGTCTCCAGAAAGCTGAGATGCTTGGTGGAAACACCGGCCTCGCCGGCCAGGTCCAACTGGCTCAGGCGCCGCCGGACGCGCCAGATGCGAAGCAGTTCGCCGACCGACGAAGCGGTGATCGTGGCTTGGTTCATGGCAGCGCCCACGGGTTGAATGCGGTATCCGGACCGCGATCCCGGCGGGGGCAACGATCGACTCCGCCGCCAGTGTCGCAGCGTGATTGGACCATGGCGCGGTCGCCGTGCCATTCACGGGCGATCATCCGATCATTACATGTTCGTCAAATCGTCCGAAATGATCGGTCATCCGGCGTCACCATTCATCGAAAGCCGACGGCAATGGTCGCCACGCCGGTGGCTACGGCGTCTCCATCCGCTTGTTCACGCCGAACCCGCCGGCGGCGGTGGCGAGTTTCCTGAGATCGATCCGCCCGACCAGAAGATCGGCGGCGGGGCCGCAATCCTGCGCGCCAACATCCGACCGGCGGCCGGCCCAGTGCAGCCTGAACAGCGGCGGGTCACCGCCCAGGCGCGCCTCTACGACAAGGCTGCCGCCCTCGGTCCCGATGACGCTGGAATTCAGCACGCAGGCCCGCCCCGCCTCACCCGATTCGGTCACGATGGTGGCCGGCACCGCGACGCGCCAGAATTCCCGGTCCTGCATGCCCGTGCGGAAGACGACGATATCCCCGACCACCGGGCGGGTGGCTTCCCGCTGCATCATCACCGATGCGCTCACCACCCCGAACAGCAACAGTGGCAAGGCGGCGAGCACCGGCATCCAGCCGGCAAGGGCATCCTGGTCCTTGCCGTCGCCATCGTCCTGCCCCTCGTCACGTCGTGCCATGCGATCGGGCTTTCAATGTCCGCTGTCCCGAACGCTAATCCATGCCATTTTGCAGCGCAATGCCGCAGCCGCCGAGAGGTGCGCGAGGCACCGCCGAATTGACCGGTGCGCCCCCGGATGGGAACATTCGGGGCGAAACGTCCCGTGAAGAACCGCCCGATGGATCACAACGTACCGACACGGCCCGCCACCGGCTGGCAGCCGGAGCTCGACGAGCTCGCCGAACGCAAGCGGATCGCCCGCCAGATGGGCGGCGAGGACCGGATCGCGCGCCAGCACGCCGCCGGGCGCCTGACCGTGCGCGAACGCATCGACCACATGCTGGACACCGGCTCGTTCCTGGAACTCGGCTCGATCGCCGGCAAGGCGCAATACGACGCCAGCCAGAAGACCATGGTCGACTTCATGCCCGCCAACGGCGTGTTCGGGCGCGGCACCGTCGATGGCCGCCCGGTGGTGATCTTCGGCGACGACTTCACCGTACGCGGCGGATCGGCCGATGCGTCGATCAAGGGCAAGTACCAGATGCCCGAGCACATGGCCGGGGAGTTCCGCATCCCGCTGATCCGCATGATTGAAGGCTCGGGCGGCGGCGGGTCGGTCAAGACCATCGAGACCACCGGCCATGCCAACCTGCCCGGCGGCATCGGCCAGAGCTCGGGCCTGTGGCTGTGCGCGCAGAACATGGGCAAGGTGCCGGTCGTGGCCCTGGGCCTCGGGTCGGTTGCCGGCCTTGGCGCGGCACGCCTGGCTGCCAGCCACTATTCACTGATGGTCAGGGAGAAGTCGGCGGTGTTCGTCGCCGGCCCGCCGGTGGTGGAACGGCTGGGCGAGAAGCGGACGAAGGTCGAGCTTGGCGGACACGAGGTGCAGGTCCGCGCCGGCACGATCGACGATGCGGTGGATACCGAGGAGGAAGCCTTCGCCCGCACCCGCCGCTTCCTGTCCTATCTGCCAAGCTCGGTCTGGGACCTGCCGCCGCGCACCAGGCCGACCGACGATCCCGATCGGCGCGACGACTTCCTGATCTCGGCCGTGCCCAAGGATCGGCGCAAGGCCTACTCGATGCGCAAGATCATCGAATCCGTGGTCGACAAAGGCAGCTTCTTCGAGCTGTCCAAGGGCTTCGGCCGAGCGATCATCACGGGGTTCGCGCGATTGGATGGCTGGCCGGTGGCGATCCTGGCCGGCGACCCGCTGTTCGGCGGCGGCGCGTGGGGTGCCGCGGCGTCACGCAAGATCACGCGCTTTGTCGATACGGCGCAGACCTTCCACCTGCCGATCCTGCATCTGGTGGATTGTTTCGGCTTCGCGGTCGGGCTGGAAGCGGAATCCACCGCCACCATGCGCCACGCCGTCGCCGCCATCAGCGCCATCCACCAATCGACCGTGCCCTGGTGCGCGGTGATCATCCGCAACGTCTTCGGCGTCGGCGGCGGGGCGCATGTGCCGCACACCCAGACGCCGATGCGATATTCCTGGCCGTCGGGCAATTGGGGCTCGCTGCCGCTGGAAGGGGGTGTCGAGGCCGCCTACCGCGCCGAGATCGAGGCCGCCGACGATCCCGCCGCCAAGCTGCTGGAGATCGAGCAGCGGCTCGAACAGCTTCGCTCCCCATTCCGCTCGGCCGAGGCGTTCCTGATCGACGAGATCATCGACCCTCGTGATACCCGCCCGCTGATCTGCGAATGGGCCAACATGGCGGCACCGCTGCGCACGCCGGGCCCGTCGATGTTCACGATGCGACCGTAGCCACAAACGCCCTTCCGACTTTATCGACTGGACCCCGCCGATGCCTCTTTCGTCGTATCGTATCCTGCAGATCGGCTCCGGCGTGGGGCTGGACTATTGCGGCAAGCTGTTCAGCGACTTCGGCGCCGATGTGGTGAAGCTGGAACCGGCGGGCGGCGATCCGCTGCGGCAGTTTCCCCCGATCGTGGAAGGCGGCGAAAGCGGGCTGTTCGCCTGGCTGAACACCAACAAGCGCAGCGTGACGCAAAGCCAGGCGGCGATCGATGCGCTGCTGCCCGGCGCCGATGTGCTGCTGGACGGCCGCCCGCCGGCCGAGGTGGCGGCGTCGGGCGCGCTGGCGCATGACACCCTGCGCGCCGCCCATCCGGGCCTGGCGATCACCGCGGTCTCCTGGTTCGGGGACAGCGGACCGTATCGCGACTACCTGGCCACGGAATCCATCGCGCGTGCCCTGGCCGGGCTGGTGATGCTGACCGGGCGCGCCGACGGCCCGCCGACGCTGGCCACCGACAATCAATCGGCGATCGTGACCGGGCTTGCGAGTTTCATCGCCACCGCCGGCGGGCTGTGGGGACGCCAGGCGGGCGCGCGCCGCTTCTCGGTCAGCCTGCACGACACCGCGGTCAACATCGCGGAATACGAGGCCGCGGTGGCATGGGAAGCCGGCGGATCGCGCAAGCGCCCCGGCGTCAATCGTTTTGGCCGCAACTATCCGGTCGGGATCTATCCGACGAAGAAGGGCATGATCGGTGTCACCATCGTCACGCCCGGCCAATGGCGTGCCATCTGCGCGATGATGCAGAAGCCGGACCTGGCGAAGGAGCCGCGCTACTCCCTGCAGACCGACCGGCTGAAATACGCACCGGAAATCGACGCCGTCTTCGGCCCGATCTGGCTGACGAAGACCGCCGAGGAATGGTTCGAACTCGGGCTGGAATACAAGCTGCCGATGGCGGTCGTGCCGACGATGGAGGAATTGCTGGACCAATCCGTCCATCGCGAGCGCGGGGCCTTCGTGCCCGTGCGCGTCGGGCAGACCGGGTTCGAGGCGCCGGTGCTGCCGCAGCACCTGACGCTGACGCCGCCGCGCCAGGGTGGGGAAGCGCAGTCCGCCGGCGAGGATCACGCACTGTGGGCCAGTTCCCCGCTGCCGCGCCCGACGCATGCCGCGCCCGCCGGGTCGCTGCCGCTGGAGGGGATGCGTATCATCGACCTGACGATGGGCTGGGCGGGACCCACCGCCTGCCGCCACCTGGCCGACCTGGGTGCCGAGGTGATCAAGGTGGAGGCGTGCCAGTACCCCGACTGGTGGCGTGGCACCGATCTGCGGGCGCAGTTCATCGCCGAACAGCGGTACGAGAAAGTGCCGTGGTTCCAGCTGATGAACCGGAACAAGAAAGACGTCACGCTCGATTTGGTGAACCCGGAAGGCGCGGCGCTGCTGAAGCAGCTGGTCGCCGGTGCGCACGCGGTGGTCGAGAACTACTCCGCCGGCGTGCTGCGCAAGCTGCGGCTGGACTACAGCGTCCTGCAACAGGTCCGGCCCGGCCTGGTGATGATCTCGATGCCCGCCTTCGGCATGGACAATGCCTGGAGCGATTGCCGAGCGTATGGATCAACGCTGGAACAGGCGTCGGGCCTGCCAATGGTGACGGGATTTCCCGACGATCCGCCGACGATGAACCAGACGGCGTATGGCGATCCCGTCGGCGGGTTCAACGCCGCGGCGGCGCTGATGGTGGCGTTGTTGCATCAGCAACGGACCGGCCAGGGACAGAACATCAACCTGTCGCAGGTGGAGTGCATGCTGCCCTTCGTCGCCGGGCCGCTGATCGAGCAGTCGGCGCTGGGCCGCGTCGGCCCGCGTATGGGCAACCGTCATCCGGTGCATGTCCCGCACGGGGCGTTCCGCTGCGCCGGCACCGACCATTGGCTGGTGATCGCCGTGCGCAGCGACGCGGAATGGCAGGCGCTGTGCGGCGTCATCGGCCGCGAGGACCTGGCCGGGCTGAACGCCGGGGAACGGCGGGCGCGGGAAGACGCGCTGGACATCGCCATCACGGCATGGACGCGCCAGCAGGTGGACGACGATGCGATGCGCATCCTGCAATCCGCCGGCGTGGCGGCTGGCGTGGCGCGCCTGCCCGGGGTGCTGGACCAGGATCCGCATCTGCAGGCGCGCGGGTTCTGGCACCGGCTGGACCGCCCGTTCATCGGGCTGCACTGGCAAAGCTCCCCGGCATGGCGAGAGGGGAAGCTGGGCAGCAAGGTGCGCCACATGGCGCCGACACTGGGCCAGCACAACCGGGAAATCCTGTGCGGGATGCTGGGGCTTTCCGAGGCGGACCTGGAACGGCTGGCGCGGGCCGAGATCATCGGGACGGTCCCGAATCCCCGCCGCGCGCAGGGCGATGCCTAGCGGAATTGCGGTGGTTCCCACCAGGGGAAGAAGGACGGCATGCCGTCGCTGACCTTCATCGGGAAGGCGGGCTTGCGCTTCTCCATGAACGACAGCACGCCCTCTTTCGCGTCGTCTGACAGCCGACGCGCGTAGATACCTTTTGAATCCAGCCGGTGCGCCGCCATCGGGTGGTCGGCGCCCAGCATCTTCCACATCAGCTGCCGGTTCAGCGCGACCGACACGGCCGAGGTGTTCTCGGTGATCTCCCGCGCCAGGGCATAGGCGGCGGGCAGCAGGTCGTCGGGCTTGTGAACCGAACGCACAAGTCCGCCGCGCAGCGCTTCCTCGGCGGGGAAAACACGCCCGGTCATCACCCATTCCATCGCCTGCTGCGGCCCGACCAGCCGGGGCAGGAACCAGCTCGACGCCGCCTCCATCACGATCGCGCGCCGGGTGAAGACGAAGCCATAGCGAGCGGTTTCCGACGCCAGGCGCATGTCCATCGCCAGTTGCATCGTCACGCCGAACCCCACCGCCGCGCCATTGCAAGCAGCGATGGTCGGTTTCAGGCAGTCGAACAGGCGCAGCGTGACCAGCCCGCCGCCATCGCGATGACCGTCGATGCCGGGATCGTCGTCATCCACCCCGCCACCGTCGCGCATGGTCTGCGCGCGTTTCGACAGATCGGCCCCGGCGCAGTATCCGCGCCCGGCACCCGTAAATACGATCGCACGGACGTCGTCATCCCGGTCGGCGCGGTCCAGCGCATCCAGCAGTTCCGAGATCGTCCGGTCGGTCACGGCGTTCAGCCGCTCGGGCCGGTTCAGCGTGATGGTCAGGATATTGTCGGCGACGGCGTACAGAATGTGCTGATAGTCCATGGAAATCCCCTGCCCTGTCACGCGCGCCAGACGGTCTGCATCGCCGTGGCGATCCGCTCGACATCGCGCATGTCGTTGTATCCGTGGAAACTGAACCGGATGCGGCCATGCCCGTTCCACGCCCAGACGCCGTGTTCCGCGAGCGCATTCACCATCGCCTGCGCATGGGGTGATGCGACACAGACGCTGGCGCCGTGCCGCCCGGGATCGGCTGGAGTCATCACCGGGACCTGCAGCGCGGCCAGCCGCTCCAGCAACGCCGTGGTCAGCCCCTGCACATGGCGCCGCACATCGGCCATGTCGAACTGCGCCAGATACTCCAGCGCCTCGGCCAGCACATAGACCGATGCATGCGCCGGATTGCCGCGCGTAAACCGCATCGCATCGCCGCGCAGCATCGGCGTCGTGCGATAACCCAACGTTCCCGGTGCGACCGAATGCCATCCCGCGCTCGCGGGCGACCAATCCGGCTGCCGAGCGCGGTTCCAGTACGCGGTGGCAACGCCGGTGATGCCCAGTAGCCATTTGTAGCTGGCCGAAAAAGCGAAGTCGGCGACTGACGCCTCGATCGGCAGGTATCCCGCCGCCTGTGTGTAGTCCACGATCAGCAGTGCGCCCACCGAATCAGCCAGGCGACGCAGGGCCTCAAGGTCGAATCGCTCCCCGGTCAGATAGGATACACAACTGACGCCGATGATCCGCGTGCGGGCATCGACATGGGCGGCCAGGCGATCGGGCGCGGTGCCCTCGGCGATGCGCAGCGTCACCGGCGGATGGCGGCGCAGCGCGATCGGGCCCACGACAGACGGGTATTCGTGCGCGTCGATGCAGATGTTGTCGCCTTCGCGCCACTCCAGGCTCTCGGCAACGATCGAGACGCCTTCTGCGACATTGCTGACCAGGCCGATCTCGTCCGGCGCGACATGCCACAGACGGGCGATGGCGGCGCGAGCCCGTTCGATCTGCGCTTCCTGCGCGGTGCGCCCGGGCATGCCGCTGCTTTTGTCGCGCAGGTAGCGCAGCATCGCCGCGTCATGGCGGTGCAGCGCGGCGGTTTCCCCGCCGGCACAGACATGGGCGATTCCGGCGGGCAGGTTGAACGCAGCGGGGTCGAACAGCGGGGTCGTGGGCATGCAGAGGCATCCGTGCTGCGGCCCGGATCATTCCCGGCCCAAGGCCGCAGCGTGCCAGAACCACCCCGGGCGACAAGGTGCCCCTGATCAGTCGTCCTTCGGAATGATCGTCCCGGTCGAGGTCCCGCCATCGATCGACAGCGTCTGCCCGTTCATATAGGACCCGGCCTTGGATGCCAGGAACACAGCCGCGCCGGCGATCTCGTCCGGTTCGCCGATCCGCTGCATCGGATTGTCGCGCGTGGTCTTGCGATACCGGACCGGATCCTCCCACAGCGCGCGGGCGAAGTCGGTGCGCACCAGGCCCGGCGCGATGCCGTTGCCGCGCACGTTCTTCGGGCCCCACTCCACGGCGATGTTGCGGATCAGTGCCAGGTCGGCGGCCTTGGAAATGCCATACAGCCCCAGCGTGGCCGACCCGCGCAGCCCGCCGATCGACGATATGATGGTGAACGATCCCCCCCCACGCTCGGCCATCAGCGGGCAGGTCATGTTGGCCAGCCAGAAGTTGGAACGGACATTGGTGCCCATCACACGCTCGAACACCTCGTCCGACGCCCCGCTCATGGGCCCCAGATACGGGTTCACCGCGGCATTCGACACCACGATGTCCAGCCCGCCGCAGCGCGCGACGGTCTGGTCCACCAGGTTCTTCAACTGATCCTTGTGCGCGATGTGGCAGGCGATGGGGATCGCCTTGCCGCCCGCATCGGTGATGGTCTTCGCGACCTGGTCACACACATCCTGCTTGCGGCTGGAAACGATCACCATCGCCCCGTGCTCGGCCATCCGCGTGGCGATGGCGAGGCCGATGCCCTTGGTGGCGCCGGTGACGATGGCAACTTTGCCGGTCAGATCGAACAGCGATGACATGGAACGGTTTCCTCGTTCTTGGCGGGGTGGTTACCGGTGAGTATGCTGGCGGCCGAGGGAACGTCAATCAGGCGGGTATAATGGAAACGAAGCGCACGACCGTCTATGGCCGCGAGGAATTGTCGCGGCTGCTCAACCCCGCCAGCATCGCGGTGATCGGGGCCTCCACCCGCGCCGGATCGTTCGGCGAGCGGGTGCTGCACAACCTGCGCCACTACAGCGGCCGGTACTACCCGGTGAACGCGCGGTACCAGACGATCGGCGACCTGACCTGCTATCCCTCGGTGAAGGCCCTGCCCGAGAAAGTCGATTGCGCGGTCGTCACCGCGGCGCGCGAGGCGGTCGAGGAGATCGTGGTCGAATGCGTCGAGGCCGGGGTCGGCGGGATCATCATCTTCGCATCCGGCTATTCGGAAACCGGCAAGGCGGACCGCATCGCGCAACAGCAGCGCCTGGCCGCGATCGCGCGGGAAAGCGGCGTGCGCATCGTCGGGCCGAACTGCATCGGCGTGGTGAACGCCACGCTGGACAGCCGCCTGACCTTCATGGACATCACGCCGATCCCCAAGCCGACATCAACCGCAATCGGCGTCATCAGCCAATCCGGCGCGCTGGGCATGGCGCTGGCACAGGGCGTGGTGCGCGGGCTGTCGATCAGCCATGTCATGACATCGGGCAATTCCTGCGATGTCGACATGGCCGACTACATGAACTATCTGGTCGACGACCCCACCTGCGCGGCCATCGCCTGCGTGTTCGAGGGCAGTTCCACCCCGGAACGGCTGCTGCTGGCGGCCGAGAATGCGTGGCGGGCCAACAAGCCCGTGGTGATCTTCAAGATGGCGTCCGGCGAACAGGGCGCGCAGGCGGCAATGTCGCACACCGGGTCGCTGGCCGGCTCGCACGCGTCCTATAAGGCGATGTTCAGGCGCGCCGGCGCCGTGGTGGTCGACGACTACGAGGCGCTGATGGAAACCACGGCCTTCTTCGCCAAGGCCCCCGCCCCGAAGGCGCGCGGCGCCGCGGTGGTCGCGGCATCCGGCGGGGCGGCGATCATGTGCGCCGACCGCGCCGAGGAAGTCGGCGTGCCGATGCCGCAACCCGCCGATGCCGTCAGGGAAATCCTGGAACAGCACATTCCCGAGTTCGGATCGTCCCGCAACCCGTGCGACGTCACGGCCGCGGTGCTCGGCAACCCCGAATCCCTGGGCGCCTGCGCCGGGGCGCTGCTGGGCGATCCGCAATACGGCATCCTGGTTTCGCCCATGACCTACGGGTCCGAGGCATCGGCCAGGCGCCCGCTGGTCTACAACGACCTGGCCCGCCAGCACGGCAAGATGGCCGCCGTGGTGTGGCAGACCGAATGGCAGGACGGGCCGGGCGTGGTCGATGCCAACCAGGCGGATCGCGTCGCGCTGTTCCGCTCGATGCCCGCCTGCTTCTCGGCCCTGGCGGCCTGGCATTGGCGGGAAGACAAGCGGGTTCGCGGCGCGCAGCACGTGCCGGCGACGCCGGCGGCGGTGATCGCGAAGGCGAAATCCCTGATCAAGGCCGCGGGCGGGCGCACCCTGACCGAGCGCGAGGCGAAGGACGTCCTGACGCTGTACGACATCCCCGTCGTTGGCGAGACCCTGGCCCAATCGGCCGATGAAGCCGTCGCCGCGGCGGTGAAGCACGGGCTGCCGGCGGTGCTGAAAGTCGAATCCCCCGACCTGCCACACAAGACCGAGGCCGGCGTCATCCGCCTGAACCTGCGCACGCCCGAGGAGGTCCGCGCCGGGTACGAGGCGGTGATGGCGAACGCCGGCAAAGTGTCTCCGCCACCGCGGATCAACGGCGTGCTGGTCCAGCCGATGGTCCCCCAGGGCGTGGAGATCGTGATCGGGGCCACCAATGATCCGCTGTTCGGCCCGATGATCGTGGTCGGGCTGGGCGGCGTGCTGGTCGAGGTGCTGAAGGACAGCGCGCTCGCCCCCGCCCCGGTCACGGCGCTGGAAGCGAAGGACATGCTGAACGGGCTGAAGGGCGTGAAGCTGCTGCGGGGTTTCCGCGGCATGGCGGCGGTGGACATGGACAGGCTGGCGCAGATCATCAGCGACGTCTCCCGCTTTGCCGCCGACCACCGCGACAGCGTGGCCGAGCTGGACGTCAACCCGCTGATCTGCGCGGGGGACCGGATCACCGCCGTCGATGCGCTGATCATCCCGACCGGCGTCACCGGCGGGCACTGACCCCCTCGCCCGCAGGAGAATCGGATGAAGATCACCGCACTGCGCGCCCACCCGGTCTCGGTTCCGCTGCCGGCGACCTTCTTCGTCGGCACCTCGTCCTTCGACACCGCGACCGTCGTGGTGATCGAGGTCGAGACCGACCAGGGCATCACCGGCCTGGCCACGCTGCACGGGCGCGGCATGAAGACGGTCGTCGCCATGATCGACGCGCTGCAGGACCTGGTCCGCGGCATGGACGCGATGGCGCACGAAGCCGTGTGGGATCGCGTCTTCGGCCTGACCACCGCCAAGGCCGACCCCGCGGCCCGCCCGCGCGCGGCGATCTTCGGCCCCGACAACCGTGCCCAGCTGATGACCGCCCTGGCCGGCATCGATATCGGCCTGTGGGACATCAAGGGAAAGGCGCTGAACCAGCCGGTCTGGCGCATCCTGGGCGCCGGCCGCACCACGATGCCCGCCTATGTCACGGGCGGCTACTACCGGTCCGACCGGCCGGATGGCGGCATGCGGGCCGAGATGCGGTCCTATCTCGACCAGGGCTTCAACGCGGTGAAGATCAAGGTCGGCGCTTCGACGATCGCCGCCGACATCAAGCGCATCGCCGAGGTGCGCGACACGATCGGCCCCGCCGGACAGATGATGCTGGACGGCAACAACGCCTATTCCCTGGCCGAGGCCGAACAGGCCATCCGCGCCTTCGAACCCTTCGACCCCGCCTGGTTCGAGGAACCGATCCACTGGTACGACACCTATCGCGCGCTGGGGAAACTGGCCGAGCGCACCCATGTGCCGCTGGCCAGCGGCGAGTCGGAAATCCACGCCTGGGCCTGCCGCGACCTGGTGGACCTGGGCGGCATCCGCATCATGCAGTTCGACGCCTGCCGATCAGGCGGCGTGACCGAATGGCTGCGCGTGGCGGCCTACAGCCACCTGCATGGCGTGGCCATGAGCACGCATCACGAGCCGCACATCCACGGCCACCTCGCCGCCGCCGCGCCGAACGGGCTGAACGTGGAATGCTTCCCGGATGCCGACCGCGATCCGATCTTCGCCACCATGTACACGGAACGCGCAGTGCTGCGGGACGGGCATCTGCACCTGAACGACAAGCCCGGCTTCGGTTTCTCGGTCGACTGGGATTTCGTCACCAAATACAAGTCCTGATCCCCACCGGTGACGCCCGTCCGTGATCCGCCTGCATGTCCTCGCCGCGCTGGCGGCCCTGTTGATCGCGCCCGCCACGGCGCAGCCCCGCACGCCGGCCGGACGCTGGCTGACCGAGGATGGCGGCGGCGTGATCGAGATCTCGGCGCGCGGCGATGCGCTGTTCGGCCGGATCGTCGGGATGCTGCAGCTGGCGCCCAACGAGGCGCCGGTCGACCATCAGGGCAAGCCGCGCTGCGGCCTGGAATTCATCCAGGCCCTGGTCGAGAACCCGCCCGGGGAGTGGTACGGCAAGATTACCAATCCCGAGGATGGGCGGGTGTGGGATGTCCGGGTGACGGTGGACCAGGCCGGCAATCTGCGGCTGCGCGGCTTCCTGGTGATCTCCCTGCTGGGATCGACGCAGGTCTGGAAGCCCTATGCGGGGACGCTGGGACCGGACTGCCGCCCGGCCCCCTGACCCGTCAGAACGTAATCGTGCTGCGCAGGCCCAGCACCGCCGCGTTCTTCAAGGCCTGGCCAGGGATCTGCGGGTTCACCACGCCACCGCCCGGGCGCATGATGTACTGGAAATCGGGCTGCAGCATCATCCACGGCGTGACCGCGGCCTGGTACGTGACCTCGATGAAACTCTCGTTCGTGCGCACGGGATAGGGAACGTTGTTGTAGAATCCGATATCGCGGTCCAGCCCGGTGGCTCCGGCGCTGTATTTGGAAAGGCCGAACGCGACGCCGAACGTGTCGTCGTCACGCCCGTCGAACGGCGCCTTCAGCGTCAGCCCCACATTCAGATGGAATGACAGCAGGTTCCGATCGCCAGGCCCGCCCATGATGCGCAGGAACGCGTTCAACGATTGCGGGCTTTCCGCGTCGGGACGCCAGACCATCTGGTCGATCACGCCATACAGGCCGAAATTGTTGCGGTTGGTCATCGGGACGCCGTTGCCGGCCGGGTCCGCCAGCGACATGCCGCCCTGGGCATAGCGCTGGTTCGGGAATGCCGCGCTGTCGTACCAGAACCCCAGCTTATAGGTCCCGGACAGGCCCGACGACGTCTTCTTGCCCTCGGGCGGCGGGTTCACCGCATACTGGATCTCGCCGATCACCAGCGCGCCGGTGCGCAGGTTGAAGTTGCCGCCCCAGCGCGTGGACCCGCGCAGCTGCCCGTCATTCGCGAACGGTCCGCCCGGCGGATTGTCCTGGAAGACGCCGCCCAGCACGGTGATCTCGTCCGTCGGCTGGTATTTCAGCCGAACGCCCAGGGACGACAAGGGATAGGCGGGGCCACCGGCGTAAAGATTGGCGCCGGGCAGCATCGGCCAGCCGAACACGGTGTTCATGAACAGCAGCGCATTGGTGCTGACCAGGAATTCCTGATCCAGGCTCTGCTGCCCGACGCGGATGCTGGCCTTGTCGCCCAGGAAGTTCTGCTGGTACCAGATCTCCCACAGCCGTGTCGTCGGCACCGCCGAGATGCCGCTCACGTTCTGCAGGTTGCCGATATTGTAGACGCTCAGGCTGCGGCCGCGGATGTTCATTGCGCTCAGGTTGAACGTGCCACCATCCCAGCCGAACGCTTTCGACGTATCGAGCTGTATCGTCAGGGTGGTCAGCGCGTCATAGGTCGCGCCGCGCTGCAGGCCGCCCGAGACATTGCCCATCACCTCCTCGATATCGGTCAGGCCGATGGTGACGCCGTAGGCCGCCAGGGCAGTACGCAGGCCGCCCATGTCGCCCAGCAGCTTGTCGCGTTCCAGCCATCCCTCGGCCTTGGTATCGGCAGCGGGGGCAGCGGGGGCAGGCGGCGTGGTTTGCGAAAATGCGTGGGCCGGCGCCATCACCGCCAGGCCGATACCAAGCGCCACGGCATGGTGCAGCACAGGGCGGCCGGGTCGGGAAGGAGAATCAAGGCGAGACGACACCGCGCCATCACCCGACATACGTGTGTTTGCCATGGTGGCGCCTCGTATCGGTTGGGATCAATGCTTCAAATCCAGTCTGCGAAAGATCATCATATGCCATCGCCGGTCAAGGCAGACTTGGCACCCGTAGCCATATTGCCACAGACTGCGTCCTTGCCGCCACGCCATGACCGCCATTACGCTCGGTCCCCAGACAGCCGGCCAGGAAAACGCCCCAAGTAAAGCGCCCCAAGTAAAGCCCAGAGGAGCCAGCCGCCCATGCCTCCCTCCCCCGACCTTGTGATCCGCAACGGCACGATCGTCGACGGCCTCGGCGGCGACCCGTACCAGGCAGACCTGGCCATCACCGGCGACCGCATCACCGCGATCGGCGGTGCCATCCCCAAAGGCGCGCAGGAGATCGACGCCCGCGACCGCCTGGTCACGCCCGGCTTCGTCGATGTCCACACCCATTACGACGCGCAGGTCACCTGGGCATCGCGGCTGTCGCCATCGTCGTGGAACGGCGTGACCACCGTCCTGCTGGGCAATTGCGGCGTCGGCTTCGCGCCCTGTCATGACGATCAGCACGACATGCTGGTCAAGCTGATGGAAGGTGTCGAGGACATCCCCGAGGTGGTGCTGACCGAAGGGCTGCCGTGGAACTGGCACAGTTTCCCCGACTACATGGACGCCCTGGCCGCCCGCCACTACGACACCGACATCGCCACGCAGGTCCCGCACGCCGCGCTGCGCGTCTATGTCATGGGCCAGCGCGGCGCCGACCGCGAACCGGCCACCGCGGCCGACCGCGCCCGCATGGCGGCACTGACGGCCGAGGGCCTGCGTGCCGGGGCGCTGGGCTTTTCAACCTCGCGCACGCTGAATCACCGCACGCTGGACGGCAAGCACATCCCCACGCTGCGCGCCGAGGAAGCCGAGCTGACGGCGATTGCGCATGCGATGCGGGATGCCGGGGCGGGGTGGCTGCAGATCGTCTCGGATTTCGAGGACCAGCAGGCCGAGTTCAGCCTGTTCCGCCGCCTGGCCGAACAGTCGCACCGTCCGGTCACCATCACGCTGCTGCAATCCGACCTGCGTCCCGACGGGTGGCGTGCGTTGCTGGATCAGATCGCCGCGGCGAATGACACCGGACTGCGCATCACCGGGCAGATCCGGTCACGCCCCACCTCGGTGCTGCTGGGGTTCGAGCTGTCGCAGAACCCGTTCATGCGCTGCGCGTCGTATAGGGCGATCGCGCATCTGCCGTTCCAGCAGCGCCTGGCCGCGCTGCGCGATCCCGCCTTCCGCGCCCGCCTGATCGCCGAGCCGTTCCAGAGCGGGCGCGATCTGCAGCGAACA
>CAYZKM010000009.1:0-6052 GCA_964478525.1 uncultured Bifidobacterium sp. | reverse complement strand
CGGTAACCCCAATGGTTGGGCTGGTCAGGCGATTCTCTGGAACCCGCATCCCGGATGTTCGCCCTGGGCGACCCGCCGAACTATGAACCCGCGCCCACCGACAGCGTCGCCGCCCGCGCCGAGCGCGAGGGGCGGACGGAGGAAGATGTGGCGTATGGGATCATGATGGAGGATGACGGGCGCGGCATCCTGTACCTGCCGGTCACCAACTATGCGCACGGGCATCTGGACGCGGTGCGCGACATGATCGCCGACCCCAATACGCTGCTGGGGCTGGGCGATGGCGGCGCGCATGTCGGGATCATGTGCGATGCCACCGCGACCAGCTACACGCTGACGCACTGGACCCGCGACCGGGCGCGCGGCGGGCTGTTCCCCATCGCCTTCGCCATCAAGCGCCTGACCGCCGACAACGCCGCGGCCATCGGCCTGCGTGATCGCGGCGTGCTGCAGGCGGGACGCAAGGCCGACATCAACGTGATCGACTACGACCGTCTGCGACTCCGCGCGCCGCGGATCGTCTACGACCTGCCCGCGGGCGGGAAGCGCCTGGTGCAGCGGACC
Organism: uncultured Bifidobacterium sp.; assembly: GCA_964478525.1. Taxonomy (GTDB): domain Bacteria; phylum Pseudomonadota; class Alphaproteobacteria; order Acetobacterales; family Acetobacteraceae; genus Rhodopila. Next base: position 5,488 of record CAYZKM010000009.1, on the reverse strand, counting down.
GAGGGATTCGACGCCACGATCGTGTCGGGGGCTATCGTCTATCGTCATGGCGAAGCGACGAACGCGCTGCCCGGGCGACTGGTGCGCGGCCATCGTGGATAGAGAAAAATCCGACTGTGAACGATGGGTCGACGACGTCTTTCGGGCCAACCGCCAGGACCGTCACATGGTGCAACACAGTCAATGGCCAATGCCTCTGGCGGTAAGGCAATAAGTGCGCAAGATGGGCCGTCCATCCACGAATCGACATCCTTTCCAGGCGCGGAACTGATCGAATGGCTGACATGCCCACCACGACCTTTCGTCTGCCCGGGCTTGAACAGCCCGCCGAGATCGTCGTCGACCGCTGGGGCATTCCCCATATCCGCGCCGAAACGTTCCTGGACGTCTTCTTCGTGCAGGGCTTCAACATCGCCCGCGACCGGCTGTTCCAGATCGATCTGTGGCGCAAGCGCGGGCTGGGAATGATGGCCGCCGATTACGGCCCCGGCTTCCTCGCGCAGGACCGCGCCGCGCGGCTGTTCACCTATCGCGGCGACATGGCGGCGGAATGGGCCGCGTATGGCAACGACAAGGCCGAGGCCATCTGCACCGCCTTCGCCGGCGGCATCAACGCCTTCATCGCCGCCGCCGAGATCGACCCGGCGCTGCTGCCGCCCGAATTCGCCGCCATGGGCATTCGCCCGGCGCGCTGGACCGGGATGGATGTGGTGCGGGTGCGCAGCCACGCCTTGTCACGCAATGTCGATTCCGAGGCCACCCGCGCGCAGGTCGCCGCCCGCGCATCCCTGGCCACCGACCTCGCGCGCCGATCCATCGAACCGGCCTGGGAGGTCACGCTTCCCCTCGGCCTCAACCCCGCCGACATCCCGCCCGACGTCCTGGACACCTACTGGCTCGGCACCGTCGATCCCGACATTTCGCCCGAGCGCCTGGCAGCGTCGCTGGATGATGCGTGGCGCTGGACCAAGGTGAATGATTTCGACGAGGTGCTGCAGGATGCCTCGGCGCAAGGGTCCAACAACTGGGTCGTCAGCGGCGACCGCACCGCGACGGGACGGCCCATCCTGGCATCCGACCCGCATCGCGAATACCGGCTGCCATCCGTGCGCTATGTGGTGCACCTGACCGGGCCAGGCATCAACGTGATCGGCGCAACCGAGCCGCCGACGCCCGGCGTGTTCATCGGCCACAATGACAATGTCGCCTTCGGCCTGACCATCTTCCCGATGGATCAGGAGGATCTGTATGTCTACGAGACCCATCCGACCGACCCCAACCAGTACAAGTACGGCGACGAGTGGGAGACCATGACCTCGGTCCGGGAAGAGATCGAGGTGCGGGGGGCCGAACCGCAATCGGTGACCCTGAAATTCACCCGCCACGGCCCGGTGGTGCACCAGGATCCGGTCAAGAACCGCGCCTATGCGATCCGCACGGTTTGGACCGAGCCGGGAACGTCGGCGTATATGGGCCGGCTGGCTTATATGGACGCGACATCGGCCTTCGAGTTCGGCAACGCTTTGCGGTTCTGGGCGGCACCGACGGTCAACCAGGTCTGCGCCGACGTGAACGGGGAAATCGGCTGGTTCGCCGTCGGCAAGACGCCGCGCCGCCCGAACTGGGACGGGCTGCTGCCGGTGCCGGGCGACGGGCGATACGAATGGGACGGGTTCCACCCGCCCGCCGCACTGCCCAGCAGCATCAACCCCGAGCGCGGGTTCGTCGCCACCGCCAACGAGATGAACCTGCCCGCCGACTATCCCTATGACACCCGCAAGATCGGCTTCGAATGGGCCGAACGATCGCGGTCGAACCGCATCCACGCGGTGCTGGACGGGCAGACGGCGCACACGCTGGCCGATTCCATGGCGCTGCAATGCGACGTGCTGTCGATCCCCGCCCGCCGCGTCTGCGCCCTGCTGCGGGATGCCGCTTCCCCGCCGGCGCTGATGCTGCGCCATTGGGATCATGTACTGGGCGCCGACAGCGCCGCCGCCGCCTTGTTCGAGATATGGTGGGGCAAGCACCTGAAGCCGGCGCTGCTGGCCCGGGTCAGCGCCGACCCCGCGGTCCGCGCCCTGCTGGTGCCAGGCGACAATGAACACCTGCTGGCGATGCTGGAGGCGATGGAGCAGCCATCCGCGTTGCTGGCCGAGACGCTGGACGCGGCCTTCGCCGCCTGTCACGGCCTGCTGGGGGACAACCCGGCGGCCTGGAAATGGGGCGCGCTGCATCACGGGTATTTCGCCCACCCGCTGTCACGCGTGACGCCGGTGGGGCGCGATGTCGGCAAACTGCCGGTGGGCGGGTCGGGCTCCACGCCGATGAACACGACCTATCGCGGGACCGATTATCGCCTGACGGTCGGGGCGTCGTTCCGCATGGTGGTCGATGTCGGGGATTGGGACGAAAGCCGGGTGATCAACACGCCCGGCCAATCCGGCGATCCCGGTTCGGTGCACTACGACGACATGGCCCCGCTATGGGCGCGCGGCGCCTACGTGCCGATGGTGTTCACCCGTCCGGCGGTGGATGCGGCGGCGGTGCTGCGGATCGAGTTGTTGCCGGGATAGCGGGCCAGTGTGGCCGCCCCCCGCCCATCGGCTATAGTGCGGGCACCGAGGAACCTGGCCATGGACAACGAAGGCACCGACGACACCGACATCCTGCTGCGCGCCGACACCGCCGACGGCGTCGCAACCCTCACGCTCAATCGCCCCGCCGCGCGCAACGCCCTTTCGCTCGGGCTGATGCAGGCGCTCGACAACGCGCTGGTCGCGGTCGGGCGAGACGCCGCGATCCGGGTCGTGATCATCGCTGCCTCCGGCCCCGCCTTCTGCGCCGGGCATGATCTGCGAGAGATCCGGGCCTCCCCCAACCGCTTCGCCTACGAACAGGTCTTCGCGCTGTGTTCCCGCCTGATGCAGCGCATCGTCACCCTGCCCAAGCCGGTGATCGCGCAGGTGCACGGCGTCGCCACCGCGGCCGGATGCCAGCTGGTGGCCAGCGCCGACCTGGCCGTCGCCGCCGACACCGCGCGCTTCGCCACGCCCGGCGTGAATATCGGCCTGTTCTGCTCCACGCCGATGGTCGCACTGACCCGCGCTGTGGGGCGCAAGGCCGCGATGGAGATGCTGTTGACCGGCGAGCTGGTCGACGCAACCCGGGCGCGGGAACTCGGCCTGGTCAACCGCGTGGTGCCCGAGGTCGACCTCGCCGCCGCCACCATGGCGCTGGCCACCGGGATCGCGGCGAAAAGCCCGCTGACCGTCGCGATCGGGAAGGAAGCGTTCCACCGCCAGGCCGAGATGAAGCTGTCCGATGCCTATACCTATGCGTCCGAGGTCATGACCCGGAACATGCTGGCGCAGGACGCGGCCGAGGGGATCGACGCCTTCCTGCAGAAGCGCCCGCCGGTCTGGAGCGGAACCTGATATGCTGGCGTGCGGTTACCCCTTGATCCCCGGGGCCTGGTTGCTCACGTAACTGGCATCCATGAAAGACCCTTACGACATTCTGGGCGTGCAGCGATCTGATGATGCGGCGGCGATCCGTGCCGCCTATCGCAAGCTCGCGAAGCGGCACCACCCCGACCTGAACCCAGGCAAGCCCGAGGCTGCCGAGACGTTCAAGGAAATCAGCGCCGCCTACGAACTTCTGTCCGATGCCGACAAGCGCGGCCGGTTCGATCGTGGCGAGATCGACGCCGCCGGCAACGAGGTGTTCAACGACCGGGCGTTCTACCGCGACTTCGGCGACTCGCCGGGCCGGCAGCGCTACAGCACGTCGGGCGGCTTCACGCAGGACGACATCGACGCGTTCTTCTCGCAGTCCTTCGGCGCCCGCGGGCGCGGCGAGGGGCCGCACCATTTCACCGCACGCGGATCAGATGCCCGCTACATGCTGACGATCGGCTTCCTCGACGCGGCGAACGGCACGCTGCGCCGGATCGCCCTGCCCGAGGGGCGCACCCTGGATGTCCGCATCCCCGCCGGGGTGGAGGACGGACAGGTGCTGCGGTTGAAGGGCCAGGGCATGCCCGGCATCGGCGGCGGCCCGCAAGGCGACGCGCTGGTGGAGATCGCCGTCGCGCCCCACCCGCTGTTCAGGCGGCAGGGCGACGATGTGGTGATCGAGCTGCCGGTCACGCTGCAGGAAGCCGTGGTCGGCGCCACGCTGGAAGTGCCGACCATCCGCGGCAAGGTGCGGCTGACGATCCCTCCGGGATCAGGGTCCGGCACGCGGCTGCGGCTGCGCGGGCGGGGCATTCGCGAAGGGCATCAGTTCGTGCAGCTGCACGTGGTGGTGCGGCCAGGCGATGAGCCGGAACTGGCCGCTTTTCTCAAGGACTGGAAACCGCGCAACGGCTTCGACCCGCGCGCGGGGTTGGAGGACGCATGATGCGCGTCACGGCGGTTGCCGCCCTGTTCACCGACCTGGCCGAGACCGAGCTGGTCGCCTGGGTCGAACGCGGCTGGGTGCGCCCCGAGCCCACCGGCGAGGACTGGAGCTTCCAGGAGATCGACGTCGCCCGCGTGCGCCTGATCCACGATTTGCGTTCGCACATGGATGTCAACGACGAGGCCCTGCCGCTGGTGCTGTCGCTGCTGGACCAGGTCTATGACCTGCGAGGGTCGTTGCACCGGGTGCTGCGCGCGATCGACGGCCAGCCCGCGGCGGTACGGCGCGCGATCCTGGCCGCGCTGTAACTCCGGGATCGGAGGCGCCGGTTTACTGCAGCAGCACGCAGTGTTCCGGCGCGAACGACACCGCGACCGGGCTGCCTTCGTCCAGCAGTTCGGTCGGCGGACGGCGCACGATCAGCTGCCCCGGCGGCCAGTCCACCACGTACTGGATGAAGTCGCCATGGAACATCCGGCGATGGATCGAGCCCTGCACGACGTTGTGCGCCGGATGGGTCTGGCCGAAATGAATATAGGCCGACCGGATCGCGACCAGGTTGCCGGTGCGCGCCCCGTTCTGGTGCGGCGTGACATTGATGACCGCCCCGCCCTGCATCTCGAACGCGACGCCGCCATCCGGGCCAGGCCCGCTCACCCGCCCGGCGATCATGTTGGCGGACCCGACGAAATCGGCGACGAAGCGGCTGCCGGGGCGGTCATAGATATCCTCGGGCGAGCCGATCTGCTCGATCCTGCCGCCATTCATGACGATGACGCGGTCCGAGATCGCCAGCGCCTCCTCCTGGTCATGCGTCACGTATAGCGACGTGATGTCCAGCCGCCGCTGCAATTCCCTGAGCTCGACACGCATCTCGGCGCGCAGCTTGGCGTCCAGGTTCGACAGCGGCTCGTCGAACAGCACGACATTGGGCGAGAATGCGATGGCACGGGCCACCGCCACGCGCTGCTGCTGCCCGCCCGACAGTTTCGATGACGGGCGGTCGGCGTATTGCTGCATCTGGACCATGTCCAGCACGCGCGCGACATTCGAGGCGACCTCGGCCTGCGGCAGCTTCCGCACC
>CAYZKM010000008.1:0-29732 GCA_964478525.1 uncultured Bifidobacterium sp. | reverse complement strand
CGGATTCTGAAACCGGTCGAGCATTTCCATCACGGCCTCGATCGCGCGTATGCTGGGCTTGTCAGTTGGGCGATCAGACTGCGCTACGTGGTGGTCGTCCTGGCGCTCGGCACCGTGGTGATCGGCGGTTACTACGCCAGGAAGGTTCCGACCGGCTTCGCCAATGCCGCGGACCGCAGCGAATTCCTCGGCACTGTCGAACTACCGGTCGGAACGGGCATTGGTGAAAGCAGGATCGCCGCCGGGAACATCTACGAACACATGGCGAAAATCGCGTACGTGCGCGACATTTTCGTAACCGCCGGTTCGAACGCCCAGGAGAAGGTGAACCGGCTTGACCTTTATATCGCTGTTACTCCGAAACAACAGCGCGGAGTCACGCAATTCGTGCTCATGGATCAGGCGCGGGCCGCTCTGCGGGCGGCTGTACCGAACGCGACCAAGGTCGCGATCGCGGAGGTACCATGGGTGTCGGGTGGAGGCCTGTCGCAGCTCGACATTGAGTATGTGGTTCGCGGCAGCGATCTGAAGGCAATGCAGGCCTTCGCCGAACGGGTGATGGCGGACATGCGTCAGTCAGGAGCCTTCGACGATATTCAATCGAGTTACGAAGAGGGGCGTCCAGAGGTTCAGATCCGTATCAATCGCTCACGCGCCGGCGACCTCGGCGTTTCGGCCCAATCCCTCGCCACCACGGCTCGGGTTGTGATCGGCGGCATCGATGTCGCGACATTTGAGGACAAGGGCCGCCGCTACGACGTGCGCGTGCGCCTGGAGGAGAATCAGCGCCAGAGCATGGACCAGCTCCGTCTCATGCAGATACGTGGCATCAACGGCCGCCTGATCGACCTGCCGGGTGTAGCCGATATCACCGTCCAAAGCGGTCCTTCCCAAATCGAGCGGCAGGATCGCGCGCGAAAGATATCGATCATGGCCGCCGCCAGGACGGGCGTCGCGCTTGGCGATGCCTCCAGGCGGTTTGCCGAACTGATGGAGCGGCATCCGCTGCCGCCTGGCATGACAGGATCCTTCGAAGGTAAGGTCAAGCGCATGCAGGAATCGTTGTCGGCGATCGGAGCCGCGTTCGTCCTGGCGATGATCGCGCTTTACATGCTGCTCGCCAGCCAGTTCAACAGTTTCGGTCAACCCCTGATCGTCATGCTGACAGGGCCCCTGAGCTTCTCCGGTGCGTTCGCCGCGCTCTACTATGGCAAGCAGGAGCTTTCGCTCTTCGCCCAAATCGGCCTCCTGGCCCTGATGGGCATCGTGATGAAAAACGGCATCTTGCTGATCGACCGCGCCAACCAATTGCGGTTGAACGGCATGGCGCCCCGGCAGGCGATGCTCCAGGCGGCGCCGGAGCGCTTGCGGCCGGTGCTGATGACCGCGTTCGCCGCCGTATTCGGTATGATTCCGGTCGCGCTCGCTGTCTCGGATGGAGCGGAATGGCGCAATGGGCTTGGTTATCTCATCATCGGCGGCCTGACTTCCTCGACCGGTCTGACGCTCATCGTCGTGCCCGCTGTTTATGTCATGGCCGGCAATGCGGGTGAAATGCTCGGCCGGCTGATCCGACGGATTAACTTCAGGGTATCTTCCATGGCGGGGAAGCGGCAGACCCCTGCGGAGTAGAGCACCTGCTGTCGAATGATCAATCATGGCGCGCCACAAGAGCACCTGATCAGGAGAACGGATAAATTGTTGATTTAACAACACACACAGCCCCAGAGAAGGTTGGATGCGGGTTCCCTACGGGACGCCAGCGACCATTCCTCACGGGCGGTCTCAGCGACGGCCAGCCCAGGTCACCCAACCCAGCGCTGTCCACTCCTTCAACGCCGCCTATCAATGGCGGAATGACCTGCAACCACGACCGGACCTGCGGCAGTCGGGCGATCGCGCCGCTTTGCATCCCCCGCACACGCGGGGATGACCCGGCTTCGACGTCCATGCCCGCGTTCTCCTTGCCGGGTTGCCGATGTCGCGCCGGGTCAACGACGACCCGCCACCCGATCATGTTCCTTCCCAATCCCTTGGCGTGCGGACCGCGTCATGCGCATGGGCCATCGATGACCCGGCAGTCCGCCAGCGCCGGCACCAAATTGCGGATAACCATATAAAATAGCACAATAATCCCCATCTGGCCCAGGTCTTGCTGTGTCCCGTCACGGAGACCAGGAGGATGGGCGATTCCGACGCGAGTGACATCGAGAGGCAGGCTGTCGTCAGGGCGATCATCGCCTACCTGCGGGACCATCCGGGCGCGTCCGATACATCCCGCGGTGTCAGGGAATGGTGGCTTGACAGGCTTCGGCCCCCGCCGTCTCAGGCAATGGTCGACGCAGCACTATGGGATCTTTCCCGTCGTGGACTCGTTCGCGCGACGACGAATCTGGATCGCAGCATCCTGTGGTCCGCCCGGCCGGAGCCAGCCGGTGATCCCTGACGTCGTTCCCTGTCGCGGCGCATGAACGCATGAGCACAGGAATCCTCTCGGTCAGCCAGTCGTTACGGTCGGTCCTGCTCGCCCGCCTGCAGGCAGACCAGCAACTGAACGTGCTGTTCCCGCCTTTGGGCACCTCGGTCGTTTCGCTCGCATCCCCGGATGGCATGGTTGCGCAGGACCAGACCGGTGTCTCGGTGTGGCTGTACCGGGTCGTGCGTGACGAGCAGATTCTGAACCAGCCGAACCGGCGCCTGCCACCCGATCGGCTGCGCCCATCGCCCTTGCCGATGCGCCTGCACTATCTGATCACACCGATGATGCGCGGCAACGCGGGTGATCCGGCACCCGAAACCGACCAGCACGTGCTGGGTGCGATCCTGCGTACGTTTCATGTCCAACCAATCCTATCCGGCGCAGCCCTGGCAGGCGATCTGCTCGGCTCGGACCGGCAGATCGTGGTGCGCCTGGAAACCCCCGGTCTCGAAGACCTGGCCCGCATCTGGGACACGCTGGACCAGCCGTTCCGCGCAAGCCTTTGCTACGAAACCGCGGTCGCCGAGATCGCCTCCGACCAGCCTGACACGGTTGGTCCGCTGGTCCGGCGCAGTGACCAGGACCTCGGCCAGGCCCGACTGCTGCAGAAGGCGGGGCCATGACCGCGACAGTCGTGAACGCCCAGGGCCTGAACTGGCGATTCCTGACGGAAACGCCAATGCCCATCGCGGCCCGCCACCAGGTGGTGCTGCGCGCCCAGGTGCTGGACGAGCTGACGGGCCTGCCACCGCGCACCGGCCTTGCGGTGCGATCACCCATCGTCGGATTGACGCCGCGCGTCAGTGCGGGCGGCATCGCCGGACTGGCGGGCCGGCCGTACGCGCTGTATCCGACACCCTGGCCGGCCGTACCGCCGCAGGTCGAACTGCAGGTCGAATCGGACCTCTATCTGCCACTCCGCCTTGCCGGTGCGCTGCCGCCACAGCCCGGATTTCCCGCGGCCTTCGCCCCGCTCGATCTGGGCACGGTGGCGCTGCATCGCCGACCGACGCGGATCAGCGGCCGCGTGGTCGACGCCGCGGGGACGCCCGTCGCCGGCGCCACCGTGTCGGTGTCGGCGATCTGGACCACCGTGGACGCCATCCTGGCTGCGGGAGCGGCCCCGGACGGCCTGTCGGTGCCGGTGGGGCTCTACGCCGACCGGCCGCCGGGCGCGACGCTGCGCCAACGCACCCTGAACCTGCTCGGCGGTCCCAAGACGCTGCACCGGCCCGCCGCCGCCGGTACCACACGAATTCAGCTGTCAGACCGACAGAGCCTGGTGCCGAACCGGCCCATCGCGATCGAGACCGGGGACGCGGAGCGCACGGAATACATCGTGGCCGCCGCGATCGATACGACATCCAGCGCCGATCAGCCGGCGTGGATCACGCTTGCACACCCTCTGGCCCGCGCCCATCCCCAGGGTTGCGCCGTCAGGCGCACCACCCTGGCGGCGCCCGGGCCGGCCAACCCGCTGGCGCTGGCGGCGCGGGCGGGCGATGCGACCATCCTGACGGTGGGGTTGGCCGGCTTCGCGCCGGGGCAACCCACACTGGAAATCACCGGTGGCGGACCGGTCCCGGAGTACCACGGGATCGGACTGTGGGCGACGACCACCGGCGCGGATGGCGGTTACGCCCTGCCGCCGATCCATCGGCTCGCGCATCTCGAACTGACCGCTTCGGGCGGCGGCCCGCCGGCATCGACCAGCGTGGTCATCAGCCTTTCGGGCGCGCCCGCCATCACCGCCGATCTGGTTTTCCCATGAGGCACCCCATGCCCACCGACCCGATCCGATCGTTACGCCCCGGCCGCAAGGAGACCGTTCATGGCTGAGTATCTCGCGCCTGGTGTCTACGTCGAGGAAATCGATACAGGGGCCAAACCAATCGAGGGCGTCAGCACGTCCACCGCCGGCATGGTCGGCGTCACCGAACGCGGCCCGTTGCACCGCCCCATCCTGATCACCAGTGCGGGCGAATTCGAACGCTGGTACGGCGGCAACCTGCCGATCGGCGAATTCGTTGATCCGGCCGATGCAGACCGCGCACATTGCTATCTGCCGCACGCGGTCCAGGGCTTCTTCACCAATGGCGGCAAGCGCCTGTACATCGTGCGCGTCGCACCCGACGAGGCCGCCGCGGCCGGGATGGCGCTGTTCGACCGCGCCCAGCCAGGCGATGCCGCGACCGTGCTGCTGCGCCGCGCCGGCCAGGGCGAAGGCGGCGCCGGTACCCCGGAACTCTATCTTCTGGACACCATCGGTTCGGCCGGGACGGTACGGATCGGCGATGGCAGCCGAGCGGAGTATTTGCCGACCGCCGGCGCGGCCGTGGCCGCGACACGCCATGTCCCGTTGAGCCGCCCCGCCGGGCGGGCCCATGACGTGGTGGCGAACGGGCTGAGCATTCACGCCGCGAACGCCATCCCGGGTGGGCCGTTCACGCTCAACACCCAGATGGCAGCAGGCGACACCGCGGCCGTCGTGAATTCAGGCGTCGATCTGACGGTGCAGGCGCTGCCGTTCCTGGTGCAGCTTTCAGCCGGCGGGATCACCGACATCGCCGCCGTGCTGGTGGCGCCCACCCTGGATGCACCAGGTGTCTACCGCGTGGTACTGAATGACGCGGTGTCCCAGCTGTACCCCGCGTTGACGGCGGTCGATCTGTTCGACAGCGTCGCCGGGGTGAATGCGCTGGCCGTTCCGGTCGTGCCCGGCGACCGCCTGTGCTTCGCCGATGCCGATGTTCCGTTCGCGGCACGGATCGTCGAGATCGACCGTGGTACAGCCAATCATGAGGTTCGCGTGCTGGGGCAGCTGCGCGCGCTGACGCTGGCGCCCCCTCTGCCGCAGGCCGAGCCGGCGGGGACCACCGTATCACATGTGGCGTTGATCAATGACGGCACGATCTCGGCGAAGGCGTTGACAGCGGCCGCCGTACCGGGCGGGCGCGTCATCGCGCTGGGCGATCGCGTCGATCTCGTCGTCGGGCAGGTGCTGCGGATCGGCGCGGGTGCCGCCGAAGAATTCGGCTCCATCCTGGCAATCTCGGGGGAACGTGGGCCGGCGCCCGACGCCGGCACGGTGACGCTGGCGCTGGGTCTGACCAATGCCCATGCCGTGGGCGCGGCCGTGCTTGCGCTGACGGCGCCTGCTTTTCCGGGCGGTGGCCATCAGGCATCCGACAGCGTCGTCGCGGCCGTCGCGGGAAGCGCCGAAATCCTGCTGGCCAATGGCCAGGCCTATGCGGCGGCCGATGGCGTCATGGTGCGTCCGCCGGGCGGCGCGCCCAGCTATCACCAGGTGACCGGGGGCGCGGTGCCGGCGAACACGGGCATGGTGGTGCTGGGCGCCGGGCTGCAACGCACCCACGAGATGGGGGAGCCCGTCGTTCGGCGGCGTGCGCTGATAGCGGTTGCAGCGCTGGATGTCGGCGCCTGGGGCAACCGGTTGGCGGTCTCGGTCGAGGATGAGCCGAACGGGCTTGCCGCCCATGTGCGGACGACCATGCTGAATCCGCCGCTGCAAGTGCGGCTGACCAACCTGACCGGGATCGAGGCGGGCACGCTGCTGGATGTCACCAACCCGGCGACGGGGGCCACGGTGGCGGTGAAGGTGCGCCGGACCGATGTGTCCAACACCAGTGTTACGCTGGACGCACCAGGCCTGGACGCGACGGCGATGGCCGCGCTGGGTGCCATCGGCGGGCCGCTTGAGGTCCGCAGCCGGGAGTTCCGCATCACCGTCCGGCTGCGCCGTCGCCCCGATCCCGCGGTCCCGTCGCGCAATACGCAGATCCAGTCGATCGAGGCATTCCGCTATCTGTCGATGGATCATCGCCATAGCCGCTATTTCCCGACGGTCATCGGTGACATGGCGGGCGAACTCCGGCTGGAGGATGGCCGACCCGAAGGGGAGTCGGCCTATGTCCGGGTGGCCGATCTGGCGGCGAACCTGGCGGCGACGGAACTTATTCGTCTCGGACCGGAAACGTTGACCGATCTTCTGCCCTCGGGCCAGACCGAGGCCGCCCGGCATGCCCTGACGGGTGGCGACGATTCGCTGGCGACCCTGACCGATGGAACCTATCTTGGCACGGATGCCGCCGAACCGCTGGATCGGACCGGCCTGCAAGCCTTGCGCAACATTCCCCAGATCAGCCTGGTCGCCATTCCTGGACAGGGAAGTGCCGCCATTCAGGGTGGGTTGATCGCGCACTGCGAATTGATGCGCTATCGCTTCACCGTGCTGGACGCCGCCACCGCGGATGCGTCCCTGACCGACGTGCAGGCGCAGCGGCAGGCGTTCGACAGTAAATACGCCGCGCTGTACTATCCGTGGCTGACAATACCCGACCCGATGCCGGACAGCCTGACGGTCGTGCGCGCGTTCCACCTGCCGCCGTCCGGCCACGTGCTGGGCATCTATGCCCGCAGCGACGAGGAACGCGGCGTGCACAAGGCACCCGCGAACGAGGTCGTGCGCGGCATCACCGATGTCTCCCGCCGGATCAACAAGGGCGAGCACGACATCCTGAATCCGACACCTGTCAACATCAACGTCATCCGTGATTTCCGCCCGGATGGCCGTGCCATCCGTGTCTGGGGCGCCCGCTGCATCACATCCGACAGTGACCACAAATATGTCCCGGTTCGCCGGTTGCTGATCTTTCTCGAACAATCGATCGATCGCGGGCTGCAATGGGTGGTGTTCGAACCGAATGCCGAGGCGTTGTGGGCGCGCGTCCGGCGCAGCATCGCCAACTTCCTGACCAATGTCTGGCGGGATGGCGCGCTGGAAGGGACCAAGCCGGAAGAGGCGTTCTTCGTGAAATGCGACCACACCACGATGACCCAGACCGACATCGACAATGGGCGGCTGATCTGCGTGATCGGCGTGGCCCCGGTCAAGCCGGCCGAGTTCGTGATCATCCGGATCGGCCTGTTGACAGCGTCGTCCGAAGACTGACCCGCCCTTAAGGAGATGCCATCATGGCGACCGGCGAGCCACAATATCCCTATACCGGCTTCAATTTCCGGATCGAGATCGACGGGCTGACCCTGGCCTCGTTCTCTGAGGCCGCGGGCCTGGACGCGGAAGGCGATGCGATCGAGTACCGCGAGGGAACCGACCGGGTGAACTGGTCGCGCAAACTGCCTGGATTGCGCAAATACCCGAACATCACGCTGAAGCGCGGCATCACCCAGAACAAGGAACTCTGGGCCTGGTATCGTAACATCGCAAACGGTGTGCCGGATCGTCGCGATGGCACGATCGTGCTGATGAACGAGGCGCGCGCCGACGTGCTGCGCTGGAATTTCCGCTCTGCCTGGCCGAACAAGGTCACCGGCCCCGCGTTGAATGCCACCGGCAACGAGGTCGTCGTGGAGAGCGTCGAGCTGTGCCACGAAGGCCTGGACATCGAGGTGTAGGGAAGGATCGGAGGCCGCCATGCCCATCGCGCCCGATACACCTGGTGTCTTCCTGCAGCGCGGCGATCGCGGTCGGACGGGCGTCTCGGTCATGCGCACGGATATCGCGGGTTTCGCCGGCATCGCGGAGAAGGGGCCGATTCTGTGCGCCGTACGTATCGAAACAATGCGCCAGTTTGAAACGATGTTCGGTAGTCCCATCGCCGCCGGGCTGCTGGCCTACAGCGTGCGCGCGTTCTTTGAAAATGGCGGTCGACGCTGCCTGATCACACGTGTGGCGGAGACGAACGAAGCAACCGGCGCGGTCGCGGCGGAATGCCACATCCCGTCCCTGGGCGGTGATCCCGGCCTGACCATTCGCGCGTCCAGCCCGGGAAGCTGGGGCAATGGGCTGTCGGTCCGCATCAGTCCCGCCTGGCGCGCGGAAACGATCCTGATCGATCCGCCAATCAACGCGGTGTATCTGGATGTGCCGTCCACCGCCGGGTTTTCCGCCGGATGCCTGGTACGCCTCGGGCAGGCCGGCGCGCCCGACCGGTACCACGTCCTGTCCGCCGTCGACGCGGGCGCCGGACGGCTGTATTTCATCCATCCCGATCCTGCGCGGCGCCGGCCCACGGACCGCGGCTTGAGCGGGTTGCTCGCCGGTGTGACGCTGCGGATCGAGCGGCTGGAATACGACATCGCCATCAGCCGCGACGGCATGCCGATCGCCGTTCACGCCGGCCTCGGCCTGGTGCCGGGACAGCCCGACTTCATCGCCGACGTGCTGCGTCCCATCGTGCCCGATGCCGAGGGTCTGGTGGAATCGCCGCCACCGCAGGTGACCGTGCTTGTCCCGGAACGACCCGCCGGATCGGTTCCGATGCCACTGGATGTGGTTCCGGGCGCCCCTCTGATGCTGTCAGGCGGCCGGGATGGATTGGCCGAGCTGTCGGCGGATGCGTTTATCGGCGCGCTCGGTGCGCTAGCGGAACAGCGCGATGTGTCGATCCTGGCAGTGCCGGATATCGTTGGGGAACCGGTACGGCGGCTGACGCTGCCATGGACGGACACGCCACCCGATCCCTGTGCCATCTGTCCGCCGCCGGTTGAACCCTTCATCCCGCTACCCGCGCCGGCCGGTGAAGTACCTCCCCGTTTCGATGACGAGACCATCGCCCGCGTTCAGGCGATGATGATCGCGCAATGCGAGCAGTTGAAGGATCGGATCGCGCTGATCGATCCGCCCTTGCGCACGGTGCGCGCCGACGCGGTGGGCCTTGCCGCGGTGCGGGCCTGGCGAGATCGTTTCGATAGCGCTTTCGCGGCGCTGTTCCTGCCGTGGATCGCGGTGCCGGACCCGATGGGATCGGCACCCCTGCGCCTGGTACCGCCATCGGGCCATGTCGCCGGCCAGCTGGCCGCCACCGATCTTGCCGCCGGTCCGCACAAGGCCGCCGCCAACGTGGTGCTGTCCTGGACCCAGGCGCTGAGCCTCGCCATCGACCCGGCCGCGCACGGGTCCCTGAACCAGGCTGGCATGAACGCGATCGTTGCGCGGGACGGCCGCGCGCCACGGATCATGGGCGCGCGCACGCTCAGCAGTGATCCGGTCTGGCGTTTCCTGCCGGTGCGGCGGTTCGTCTGCATGCTGCGCCGCGCGCTGGATGCCGCGACCCAATGGGCGGTGTTCGAGCCGAACTCTGCCGAGACGCGCGCGCTGCTGACCCAGTCGATCGGGATTTTCCTGGAGACGCTGCGCCGGGGCGGCGCGCTGGCCGGGGACAGGCCGGCGGATTCGTTCCGGGTGCGCTGCGATGACAGCAACAATCCGGCACGGGGACGCGCGGATGGTGAGCTGGTGGTCGACATCGCGGTCGCGCCCGCCGTGCCGCTGGAGTTCATCATCCTTCGCCTGGGCCGAAGGGATGCCGCGTTCGAGCTGGCCGAACAGGGTGCGCTGGCACTCGATACGGTGGGGGCGGTCTGATGGCGACCGGTATCCGTTACGATCCTGTCGCGGGATGCAACTTCTCGGTCGCGCTGCTGCCGTCCAAAAGCGCGGATGGCCCGGGGGCGGGCACGATCGCGCTGTCCACCGCGGGAACGCGCAGCTATGCGGGATTTGCCGAGGTCTCCGGCCTGGAAATGACCATGACGGTGGAGGACTACGAGGCCGGCGGGATCAACGATGCGGTGCTGAAATTTCCCGGCCGCGTGCGCTGGCAGAATCTGGTGCTGCGGCGGGGCATCGTCGGGCGGCGCGATCCGCTGGACGACACCGATCTGTGGACCTGGTTCAACGATTTTCTGGAAGGGCGCGGCACGCGCCGGGATGGGCTGGTGAGCCTGCTGCAGGCCGATGGAACGGCTGTGCATGTCTGGTCGTTCCGGCGCGGCCTGCCGGCCCGTTGGACCGGTCCGTCCTTGAACGCCGGGCGTTCCGAGGTCGCGATCGAGGCGATGGAGATCGCCCATGAAGGCATCAGGCGCGAGGACGCGGGCGGCGCGCTGGGTACGGCGGTGGCCGGCGTCATCGGCGCGATCTTCTGACGGGAGCTGGCACGCATGGACGTCGAGATCGATGAAGTGGTGAGCACCATCAGGGTCACGGACCGCCATCCGGCGATGGACCCGCGCGAGATGCAGCGCCTGGTCGAGGCGGTGCTGCGCGCGGTGGACAGCCGGCTGCGGCGTGACGGCCAGCGCGCGCATGCCACCGCGATCGACGATGACGGGCGCGGCGGTGTCAGCCGCGCGCCGGGACGGGCACCATGACGACTGCCCCGCCGCCGGGACGCGCCTATCTGGTCGCGCATTGGCAGGCCGGTGACGGCGACCCGATCGCGGTCCAGTACAACCCGACTGAACTGACGCTGGAAAAGCGTGTCCAGTTCGCCGAGATCGGGATTCCCGGTCTGACCGCGCCGCTGCAGCAGTTCGTCCGTGGCCTGGCCGAAGTACTGACGGTGGAACTGTTCTTCGACACCTCCGACAAGGGAATGGGCGCGACCGCAACCAGTGTCACGACCGAGACCGACAAGGTGTATTCCCTGGCGCGGATCGAACCGTCCGGCCATGCGCCGCCGCCGGTGACGTTTCATTGGAGTGATGGATTTCCGGGCACGAATCTCGCCGACCAGCTGGACGGCCAGCGCCGCGAGAGCTTCACCGGGGTGATCGTCAGCATTCGCCAGAGCTTCACGCTGTTCTCGGCCGGCGGCGTGCCGCTGCGCGCGAAACTGGCGCTGACGATCAATGAATACAAGACACTGTCCGACCAGCTGGACGAGCTGAACCTGTCATCGCCCGATCGCACGCATGGCCACGTTCTGGGCCAGTCGGACCAGTTATGGACGGTGGCACAGCGATACTATGGCCGTGGCGCGGAATGGCGGCGGATCGCGGATGAGAACCGCATCGGCGATCCGCGCCGCCTGACGCCTGGCACACGGCTGTCAGTGCCCTCGATCAGCGCAGGCAGGGCGGGCCGATGACCGAATTCCGCGCTGTCCTGGACGAGGCCGCCCGGACCGAAAACCGCGCCTTCCTTGCGCCCGCGTTCCAGGTGCGGGTCGATGGCGAAAACCTGCCGCGGAACGTACTGCGTGACGTCACGTCATTGAAATATATTGACAGCCTGACCGAGATCGATCGTTTCGAGATCACGGTCAACAACTGGGATCCGACGACGCGGCGCTTCAAGTTCATCGGCTCGGAAGCCGATGATTACATGACCAGCGGAGACGAGGAAACGCGGCTTTACCGGCTGTTCCAGCCTTGTGAGAAGACCGTGGAAGTCAGGATGGGTTACGCCGACAACCTGGTGAGCATGATGCTTGCGAACTTCACGACGATGGAGCCGCATTTCGTCGAGTCCGCCGCGCCCACCCTGACGGTGACCGGCCTGAATGTATTGCACCAGCTGCGGCGCAAGCGGTTCACCACCGCGTGGGTCGGGCGCAAGCCCAGCGCGATCGCGCGCGATCTGGCGACGCTGCGGGACGCGGGGCAGCCTCGGTTTCCCCTGCCAATCGTCGTGAACGACGAAGCGGAATCGCGTGAGCCGACGCTGGACTACAAGGCGCAGACGAACCAGTTCGACGTGGACTTCCTGCTGAACCTTGCCCGCCAGCACGGCTATGAACTGGTGGTGCAGGAAGCCAATGACGAGGCCGGGACACCCCGGCGCCTGTATTTCGGTCCCGGCGATGCGGCGCGTCCGCCGGTGAATTTCCGCCTGGATTGGGGCCGGACACTGATCGACTTCGAACCGACCATCACCAGTTACCAGCAGGTGAAATCCGTCACGGTGAACGGTTGGGACCGCCAATCGCAACGGGCCATCAACGAAACCGTCGACTTCGACGATCCGGAACTGCGACAACTGAACGCCGATCTGCGTGAGTTCGTCCAATGTGATCCGCGGGAGGAGGTTGTCGTCGACCGCCCGGTGTTCACGCGGGAGCAGGCGAGGGACCTGGCGCGCGCCATCCTGCGCGACCGGGCGGCATCGGTGGTCATCGCCAAGGGCACGACGATCGGGCTTCCCGAATTGCGGGCCGGCACGAAAATCCTCATCAGCGAACTCGGTGCTCGGCTGTCCGGCGAATATCTGGTGACCGGTACGGAACATAGTCTGACAGACGCAGGCTATACGGTGCGGTTCGATGCCCGCCGCGAACAACTGGCAGGGGCCGGCGCATGAGAGCCGGACAGATGCCTGGATTGACGATCGGGCGGGTCGTTGCCGTGGACGATCCGGAACGGCAGGGGCGGGTCAAGCTGATCTATCCCTGGCTGAGTGACACGCTGCAAAGCGATTGGGTCCCGGTCGCCGCGCCCTTCGCAGGCCAGGACCGCGGCCTGTACATGATGCCCGAGATCGATGACGAAATGGTGGTCGGCTTTCTGCATGGCGATTTCGACCATCCGATCGTGCTGGGCGCGATGTGGAACGGCCAGGCCGAGGCGCCATCTCCGGATCCGCGACAGAGGATGATACGGTCAAAGAACGGCCATACCATCCGATTCGTCGACTCGACGCCGGCGGGCGGCGATCTGGGCGCGCTGATCATCGAGGACGGACATGGAAACATGATCACGCTGTCGAACGCGCTGGTGACCGTTCGGTCGGTCGCGACATTGGTCCTGCAGGCTCCGAACATCGTCATCAATGGCCGGCCGGTGGTGCCGAGCCCCAACCCGATCTAGGGGGAGGTGGATTTGCCGACGATCGACATCCCGCTTCCCGAAAGCCTGACCAAGGCACTGGAAGCACCAAAATGCCTGGACCTCAGCCTGCCCAAGGCGAATTTCCCCGAGCTGCGGCTGCCCACCGGCGGCACGATCAAGGGTATCGCCGACGTCACCAAGGGCATTCCGTCCGACTGCTCGATGAACGTTTCGCTGGCGCTGCAGATCGCCCCGATCATGGCCAGCATGGAGTGCCTGCTGAAGGTACTGAAGTTTCTGGGCACGCTGATATCGGTGTTCAAGGACCTGTCCTCGGGCGATCCGTTCGCGATCCCCCCGGGGCTGCTGAAGATCGCGGACGCGGGCGAGGACCTGCTGTCATGCATCGGCATGGTCATTTCGCCGGCAATTCCATTCGGCCAGTTCGTCAAGGATCTGATCCTGATGATCGCCAAGATGATCAAGTGCCTGTTGCAGTCGTTGAGCAGCATCGTCGAGCTGTTGGACGGGCTGGAGCTGGAAATCTCCACCGCTGCGCAGAACGGCAACGACGCGCTGGCCGCGCAACTGGAATGCGCCAAGGAAAACGGCATGACCGCGGCGGATGCGGCGATGCAGTCGATCGATCCGATCGCAACCATCCTGGCCCTCGCGGGTCCCTTCATTTCCCTGATGCCCGGGGCGCCGACGATCGAGTTGCCGCAACTTGCCTCGGACGGCTCGATCGACAGCCTGAAGACCGTGATCACGGCGCTGGAAGATGCGGTGCAGGTGCTTGAAGGCCTGGCCGAGGCGATCCCGCTATGACCACACAGGCACCACGCGCCTTCCTGGGCCAGGGCCTTGGGTTCCCGATCGGGGTCACCCCGCGCGGGCGGCTTGCCCTGGCGTCCGGGGAGGCCAAGGTCGAACAGTCGATCTGGCTTATCCTGTCCACCGCGCTGGGGGAACGCCTGATGCGACCGGATCTCGGGTGCGCCGCGCATAACGAACTGTTCGGGCCGGCGACCGCCGCGACCATCGCGCGGATCAAGGATCAGGTACGGCGCTGCCTGACGGCGTACGAACCGCGGATCGCCGTGCTGGACGTCACGGCGGAACAATCCGTTTCAGAACCGAACGTGCTGATGATCCGGATCGACTACCGGCTGCGGTCGAACAACGCGATGACCAACCTGGTCTATCCTTTCTTCATCCGAGAGGGGGTCTGATCATGCCGCTTGCGGATCATATACCGGTCCTGGACGATCGCCGTTTCGCGGACCTGGTGACCGAGGCGCGTGCCCGCATCCCGCGCTACACGCCGGAATGGACCGACTTCAATCCGGGCGACCCCGGCATGGCGCTGGTCGATCTGTTCGCCTGGATGAGCGAATTGATGCTGTATCGGCTGGGCCGGGTGCCGGAACTCAACTACCTCAAGTTCCTTGAGCTGATCGGCATCGAACTCACACCGGCCCGACCGGCCGCGACCATCCTGGTGTTTCCGGTCAAGGCCAGCTTCGCCGGGGCCACGGTCGTGGTGCCCGCGCGCATGCCGATCGCCGCGGCCGCGCCGGACGAGGCAGGACCGATCCTGTTTGAAACCGAGCGTGTGCTGACCGCGTTCAAGGCCGGGCTCGATGCGGTGCAGTCCTTCGACGGCTACGCCTACGCCGACCTCTCCGGCGCCAATGCCGATCTGGCCACGGGATACCTGCCGTTCGGACCGCTGGCGAATGCGGGTTCGGCGCTGCTGCTGGGCTTCTCGGGCGACGTGGCCTTGCCGGCGCTGACCGAGCTTTCGCTGGCCGTCTGGCCGGCGGCGAACCGGCCGGTGCCACCGCCCGCGCCCTGTGGCGGCGGCGCGGTCGCGGTGCGGGCGCCGGCCCGCCTGGCATGGGAATTCTGGGCCGGCACGGAATGGCGTCCGCTCACGGTGCTGTCGGACGAAACGCTCGCGCTGACCCGCTCGGGGATCGTGCGGCTGCGCACGCCGCCGGCCGGCCAGGCGGTGGCCGCGAAACTTGGCAAGAAGCAGGATCTGGCGCGGTTCTGGCTGCGCGCGCGCCTGGTCGAGGCGACGTACGAGACAGCCCCGTTGCTGAGCGGCCTGCGCGCCAACGCGGTGCGCGCCATCCAGGCCCAGTCGGTGGCCCGAGAGGTCCTGGGCGGCAGCGAGGGCACACCCGGACAGATCTTTCGCCTCGCCAACGCCCCGGTGCTGGACGGCACGCTGCGCCTGCAGGTCGATGAAATCGGGCGCTTCGAGACCTGGCAAGAAACCGCCGATTTTCTCGGCTCGGCGCCCGACAGCCCGCACTACGTCCTGAACCGGTCCACCGGCGAGGTGCGCTTCGGCGACGGGCGGCACGGCCGGATCCCGGCGGCCAACGTGGCCGCTCCGCAATCGAATATTGTTGCGGATTTTTATCGTTTTGGTGGTGGCATCCGGGGCAACCTGGCAGCCGGCGGGCTGACGACATTGATGCGGTCCCTGCCCGGGATCGACGTTGGCAAGGTCACGAACCCGATGGCGGCCGAGGGCGGAACCGAGGAGGAAACGCTGGACGCCGCGCGCGAGCGGGCGCCGGTGGCCCTGAAATCCCGCGACCGCGCGGTGACCGCGGATGATTTCGCGATGCTGGCCAAACAGGCCGGCCCGATCCGGCGGGCGCACACGATGGCGATGGCGCATCCGCAGTTTCCGGGCATCGACGTCCCCGGCGTGGTGACCGTGCTGATCGTGCCGGATGCGCCCGGTTCCGCGCCCATGCCCAGCCAGGCCCTGGCGCAGACCGTGTGCGCGCACCTGGATCAGCGGCGGCTGGTGACCACCGAATTGTATGTCGTCGGGCCTACCTATGTCGGGGTCGACGTCCAGCTGGACATCGTCGCGGCGGACGATGCCGATGCAGCGGACCTGGTCCTGGCGGCCGAGGCCGCGATACGAACCTGGCTGCATCCGTTGACGGGCGGCGCGGACGGCCTCGGCTGGCCATTCGGCGGCACCATCTTCTATGGCGAGTTGTATCGGCAGGCCCTGCTGAACGGCGTGACGCGCGTCGCCGCGCTGGCGATCCGCCTGGACGGCGTGGACCAGCCATCCTGCCAGGATGTCGCCCTGCCCAAGGGGGCCCTGATCAGGGTCGATGCGGTCGTGGTGACCGTCGCATCCCCCGATGATCCGGGCGTCACGTCATGACCGCCGCCGCCTATCTGCCGCCGCCGCCGGCACCGCCGCACGATCCGCTGTGGCAGAGCCTCGGCCCGCGGACCGGATGGCACCTCGCCACCACGGCGACGCTCGGCGTGGCCGGGCTGGTGACGGACCAGACGACCGGCGGACTGATCATGCCCGCGCAACCCGACACGGTTCGGCTGATGGGCGAGGAGTCCGGCAGCCTTGGAGGGCTGGTGCTGCCCGGGACCATGGCGCTGGATGGCGCCGACAACCTCTGGCTGCTGGACCGGGCTCGGCGATTGCTGCGCCGGTTCGACCCGTGTGCCTGCCGCTTCGTCGATGTCCCCTGCCAGGGGCTGGCGTTGGCCATGCCGAGCGCGATCGCCGCGGATCGGGGGCGGCTGTATGTCGCCGATGCGGGTGATGGCGGCGGCGCGGGCCGTATCGTGGTGCTGGATACGCGGGCGCTGGTGCCGCGCGCGGTGTGGCAGCCGCCTGCCGGGGCGACCGCTCGTCCCTGGCAACCCACCGCCATCGCCGTGCGCGCGGGCGTGGTCTGGGTCGCTGATGCCCGGAACGGGGCGCTGCATCGGTTCGCGCCATGGGGCGGCTGGCTGGACGCACGCTCGGGCTTCGGTACGGTCTCCCGCCTCGCCTTCGATTGCGATGGACGCCTGTATCTGGTGGTTCCCGGCCGGGATGACGTGGATGTCTGGGATCTGGATCAGGGCCGGATCGGCCGGCTGATCGGGCCGGAGACCGACCCGGGCGCCGTGGCGGATCGGTTTCCCTGCCCCGCGTTTCCGATCGCGCGATCCGGCGCCATCGACCTGTCGGGGTTCTGCCCCAAGGCCGGCTGGTTCGATCCGGCGGGCCGCCCGCTTGCCGCGGCACCCGATGACGGCCCCGCCTTCGTCGCCCAGGCGGTGTCGGTGACACGCGCCCTGGACAGCCGCATTGCCCGCTGCCAGTGGCACCGCGTGGTGCCCGCGGCCGATCTGCCGCCCCATGGCGGGATCCAGATCGAAACGACCACGGCGGAAACCGAGCTGCCCGAGCCCGTGGTCGCGGCATTGCCCGAATCCGCCTGGACCGCCGTGCCACTGGGCGCGGGTGGTGCCGAGGCGCTGATCCTGTCCGGCCCGGGCCGGTATCTATGGCTGCGCATCCGCCTGACCGGGGACGGGTCCACCAGCCCGGGATTGCGGCTGGTGGACATCGAATATCCACGCATCAGCCTGCGCCGCTATCTGCCGGCCGCGTTTGGCGCCGACCTCGGCGCCGCCGGGTTCCTGGACCGGTTCCTGGGTGTGTTCGATCGCGGGCTGCGGGATATCGAGGCACGCATCGACCGCCAGGCCGAGCTGTTCGATGCCCGGTCGACACCCGCCGACCCCGGACGGGACATGCTGTCCTGGCTGGCAAGCTGGGTAGGCGTGACGCTGGATCGCCGCTGGCCGGAGGCGCGCCGCCGGCGGTTGTTGCGCGCCGCCGTCCGGCTGTTCGGCTGTCGCGGCACCTGGCCGGGATTGCGCGGTTCGGTACTGCTGTGGCTGGGCTGGGACCGGCTGGAGGGATTGACCCACCCGCCCGCCGCCTGCGCCCCCGCCTGCTCGCCGCCGGTGGCATGTCCGCCGATGCCCCGGCTGATCCTGGAACACTGGAAGCTGCGCCGCTGGCTTTTCCTGGGCGGCAGCCGGCTGGGTGACGCCGCGCAGCTTTGGGGCGCGCAGATCCTGGGACGCAGCCAGCTGGACGTGACCGCGCAAGCCGACGTCACGCGCCTGGACACGACGCGCGACCCGTTGCGGGATCCATTCCATCGCGACGCGCATCGCGCCAGCCTGTTCGTGCCCGCCCATGCCGTGGCGACGCCGCGCGACCGGGGCGCCCTGCGGCGGCTGCTGGACGAGCAGGTCCCCGCCCATGTCGCGGTGCAGGTGGTACCCGTGCATCCCCGGATGCGCATCGGCATCCAGGCCTGTCTTGGCTTCGACAGCGTCATCGGCTGCTGGCCACCAGGCCTGGCGGGCGGCACCGTCACCCTGGGCGAGGTCGAACTCGGCCGCGCCAGCGTGTTGTCCGGCGCGGCCGGTGCCGCCGGCATGCCGCCCCGCCTTGGCCGGGATTCGCGCTTGCGCCCCGCCAGCCACCCCTTTCCCGCTGCAACGGAACAGGCCCCGCCATGACACATCACGTTGGCCAAGAGTCCGCCGGCGGTTGCGCCCCGCCCTGTGAACCGCACAGCCTGGTCCGCAACCACTACTTCACGGGCAAACTGCTGGTCGAACGCGACTTTACAGACGAGCAGTACTACTTCCGTGAGAAGATCCGGCTGCACCACCAGCGCCTGCACGGGATGGGCGTGATCTGCGGATTGGAGGTGGTGCGGCATCCCAACCCCGCCTGCCGCGACCGCCTGGTCATCCTGCATCCCGGCGGGGCGATCGATTGTTGCGGGCATGAAATCCTGGTCGTTGAGCAAGAAACGATCGACCTGACCGCGATGCCGTCCGTGCGCGCCCTGATCGAGGCATCGCAGGCGCCCGGCGGCGACCCGGACGCCACGCATGTGCTGCAGCTGTGCCTGCGCTATCGGGAATGCCCGACCGAGGCAGTGCCGGTCCTGTTCGATGAATGCGGCTGCGACGACACGCAATGCGCGCCCAATCGGATCCTGGAGTCGTTCGACCTGGAGGTGCGCGTCGATCCGCCGCCGCCCGCGCTGCATCCGGGTGCCGCCCTGATCGACTGGACCGGCTCCATCAACCTGGCCCATGCGGTGCTGATGGCGGTCGACGCGGCGCGCGGGCGCCTGTTCGTGGCAACCGGCGACGATACCGGCACGCTGTATCAGCTCAGCCTGGCCAACCATGCGATCGAGGCCAGTGCTGTGCTGGCCGGGCGGGTCACTGGTCTGTCGGTCGCACCCGATGGCGGTGCGGTGTACGTGGCCTCGGTCGATGCGGCGTCCCCCGCAACCGATGGCCGTCTCGCGGTCTTTGAACCCGATGGTCCCGGCGGCATCGCGTCCGGGGCCGTCCGCGCCGGCGCGGTGGCGGGAACCGCCAGCAGCCCGCTGCAGCTTCTCTGCCTCGATGACGGGCGGGTGGTGGCTTTGGCGGGTGCGACGGGCGCGCTGCGTCTCTGGGCCGCGGGAGTCGCGGACCCGGCGGTGCCGGATGCCTCGCATGATCTGGGCGGCCCCCGCCTGATCCTGGGCGAGGGCGGTGCCAACCGGCTGTATCTGGGCGTCCCCGGCGGCAACGCGGTGCTGGCGATCGACACGGCGGCCGCTGGTCTGCCGGAAACCGCGGTGGCCGGGGTACCGGCCGCTACCGTGCTGGCGGGCGGGCGCGTGGTGCGCTCGACCGGACCCGACCGCCTGCTGCTGCTGGATACGGCGGCGACCGCGGCGGTGCTGTTCGATCCGGCCAGCGGCACCGTTCTGGGCGCCGCCACCCTGGCGCACGCGCCGATCGATGCCGCGATTGCCGCCGGCGGCGGCTGGGTCCTTCTGCTGGTCGCCGATGGCACGCATCGCGCGGTACAGGGCCTGTCATTGGCGATGCTGGGCGGTGGCGGGCCGGTTTCACCCACCAGCGCCGTGCCGGTCGGCGACCTGGCAGCACAGCTCCTTCTGACACCGAACGCTCGGCAGGCCTTTGCGCCGTACGCGGAGAATTTGGCCAATCCGGCGGCCGGCGGCGTGGCGGTGCTGGAGATCGATCCGACCGACTGCGCCGCTGCGTTGCGTGGCAGGCACTGCCCGGGCTGTGACAGCGGAGACTGCCCGGGCTGTGACAGTGGGGATTGCGTCGTGCTGGCCACCATCGAGAACTGGCGGCCGGGGATGCGGTTCGAGGATGTACCGGCGGCGGGGGCCGACCCGGCGGCCGACCTGGCGAACGGGATCGCGCGTCTGAACAATGCGCTGGGACGGATCCAACTGCCCAGCACGCAGGCGATCGCCAACGCCGTGTTGTGCCTGATGGACCGTGGCCTGGGCGGGGCGGGTGAGCAGGGACCACCCGGACCGGCGGGGCCGGCGGGACCGGCCGGTCCGCAAGGCGATGCCGGCGCGCCGGGCCCCGCCGGCTCCGCGGGGCCCACGGGACCAACAGGCGCGACCGGACCGACCGGCGCGACCGGTGCAGCCGGACCGGCAGGGCCAGAGGGGCCGCCCGGGCCCAGCGGCCTTGACCCGAACCTGGCTCATGTCTGCGTGATCAGCTGGCCCCACCGGGGGGAGATGGACGTCGACCGGGTGCTGGAACTGGGCCTGGTGATCGGGTTCGACCGGCCGGTCGTGATGGCCGACCTGGACCCCGTCAGCCTGCGCGTGCAGGTGGCAACGCCCGAGCCCGCGGCCGGCGTCGTCTGCTGGTGCGATTGGCCGACCGAACGCCTGGAAGGTCTGCGGTTCAACGTGCCGTGCAACCTCGGTCAGGGCGTGACACGGATTTCCACCGCGACGGTGACGGGCGTGCGCTGGCGACCCAGCGGGGTTCCACCGGTGATCGCGCAGACCGGAGGGCTGGTCCGGGTGCTGCTGCAAGGCGACCTGGTTCGCGATTCCACCGGACGCGGCGTCGACGGCAACCATTTGCCGCCTTGGCTTCCCGCCCGCCGATCGGGTGACGGGGTCGAGGGCGGATTGTTCGAAAGCTGGTTCAGGGTGCGGCGGGGCACCTAACCGCGTTTACCTATCCCGAGGAGACGGTAGCATGCATCAGGATCGGGGCACTCCCGCGCGGGGAACCGGGGCCATACGATGGGCCGCGCAACGCACACTGACCGGGACGACGGCGACACCGGCCGCACAAGGCGGATTCGGACCGGACCCGGCCTGTCAGCCATGTCCGGCCTGCGGCGGGCTGGAATGCCTCTGCCGGCCGCGCTTCTTCGCCGGGCAGTTGCTGACCGAACAGGACATGAACCGGCTCGACCATTACATTATCGAAAAAAACAAACTGCACAATCGTCACCTGTTCGGTCCGGGCGTCGTCTGCGGCCTGGTCGCCACCTGCGCACCCTGCGACGACCGGGTGAACGTCTCTGCGGGCTACGCGCTGTCCCCGTGCGGCGAGGATATCGTGGTCTGCGCACCCGACAGTGTCGATATCTGCGAACTGATCAGCGCCTGCCGCGACACCTCCGACGCGGATTGCCGGCCTTATGCCCAGCAGCACCCATGCGATGAGGAGGAGGAGGAGTGGATCCTGGCGATCCGCTATGCTGAATCGCCGAGCCGGCCGCAAACGCCGGTGACGGGGTCGAGCGGTTGCCGCTGTGGCGCGGGCGGCTGCAAGGGGGCCGGCTGTTCCTGTGGCGGCACATGCGGGTGCTCCACCGGGTCGCCCCGGGCGTTTCGGGCCGACGCGGTCAGCCCCAACCAGCCGCGCGTGCGGCGCGGGGCGCCGCCGACCTGCGAACCCAGCGTGATCTGCGAAGGCTATCGCTATGACGTGTTCCGCAACCCCGATCCGGTCGCCAGGACACCGGACGGACGTGACCCGATCGGCGGTCAGAACCCGGCCGGTGTGCTGGTGGGCAGCCTCGCCGGCCTGTTCGGCCAGCTCGATGGGGACATGGCGGCGCGAATCACCTGCTGCCTGCGGGATCTCGAACGGGCCCTGCCGCGCCCGCCGACAAGTTTCACCGCGATCACGCCGGCCGATCGGCAGGCCTGGTTCCGCTGGTTCTGCGCCGTCCGCAGCGCGCTGATCGGGTATTTCGCGCGCGTCGGCGGCACGAATTGCGAGGCGATGGACCAGATCGGCGCCATTCCCGGCCCGAACCCGGCACTGCCGATCGACGATTTTCGTGTCGCGCTGACGCAGTCGCTGATGGCCCTGGTGGCGCCTGGGCTGGAGGCGATGCTGCACTGCATCTGTATCAACATCCTGCCGCCCTGCCCGTTGCCCGCTGATCCCAGGGTTCCACTCGCAATCGTAACGGTACGCAAGCGCGATTGCCACATCATCAAGGTCTGCAACTGGACGCCGTTGCGCCAGCATGTCGTGACGTTCCCGACCCTTGGCTATTGGCTGGGCTGGCTGCCGATCCATCGCATCCTGCGCCAGCTGATCGAGCGAATCTGTTGTGCGACACTGCGTCTTCCACGCGCCCAGCCGCCGTTCGACAGTCCATACGACAGCAGCAATCCTGGGACGGTGACGCCGCCGACCGCCACGCCGCCCGCCAATCCCTCCGCGCCCGTCGCGTCATTCCAGATCAGCGATCCGGCGCCGCTCGACTTCAGCCTGGACAGTCTGGGCGATCCGGCGCTGCTGCAGGCGCTGTTCCGCCAGATCGATGACGCGGACGCGGTGGGCGGGGCGAGTGTGACCAACCTGGACCTGCTCGACCTGGTCTTCCGCAGGCCGGCCTATCCGACGGGCGAGGGCATGGACGCCGCTGACCGGGCAGCCGCGATCGATCGCCTGGCCGGCAGTGGCCTGGTGAAAACGCTTGCCGGCCTGCTCCGCGGCGCGGGCGACGCGGTGCCGTCCGTGCTGGGGATGGGGATGGGATTGGGGACCAGTTCCGGCGGTTCGCAGTCAGCGTCCCGTACGGACGCGGACATTGCGGAACTCAAACAGATGGTCGCGGCACAGGCGGCCGAGATCGCGCAACTGAAGAACCGGCTTGATGGCTAGCGCATGATCACGCTGAGCGGAACCGTGGCAGCGGGTGAATCATGCGATCAGACAATAAGATAGCGCGCCCTGACCGCTTACGGTCAGCCGGAAGGCGCGCCAGGCGCGGCCCCGCGCCGGCGCGCACCGGGGACTGTCCCCGCACGCCGCCCGGCGAGCCGGCGTCCCCAACCCCGGCGGCGTTCGGGAATTGCCTGCCCGGCCCGCGGACGACGCGGCAGAGAGTGGAGAAATAGCATGGCCACGCGCCTGGAACGCCCCGGTTTCTTTGAAGGCCAGTATCTTGGTTCGGCCGACATGGAAGCGATCGTGTCCTACACCCGCGATCTGGCGCGTGAGCATGCGCTGGCGGGGCATGCCTGGGGCATCGCGATCGGGCTCGACCTGGTCGAGGTCGCCTCCGAGGGCGGCAGCGGTGCGGTTGATCTGTTCGTCATGCCCGGGCTGGCCTGGGACGGCTACGGACGGGCCATCGTTCTTCTTGCCCCGGTACAGGTGCCGCTGGCGCCCTTCAGCGGCCTGCCCAGCGGGAACCAGCAGGTCTGGATCCGCTATGACGAAACCCCGTTCCGGGGATTGCGGGCCGGGTTTGAAACCTGCGGCGCGGGCGACGCCTTCTCTCGCGTGCGGGAAAGTTTCGCGATCGAGATCGGTCCGTTCGCCCGCGTGCCGGACCGCCAGTCCGGCGTGACCATCGCGGGCCTGCCCGTCCAGGATGCTCGGCTGGCGGGCCTGGCCCTGTCCGACACCGCGCCGCTGATGTGCGATGCCTCGCTGCCACAGCAGGAATTCCCCCCCGATCAGGCACGCTGGCTGGTGCCGCTGGGCGTCGCCAACTGGGTCAGCGGCGCCCCCGGCTCGTTGCAGGCCCGCTCTGCCGATGTGCTCAAACTGAGCCGCACCTTGCGGCAGATGTGTGGCACGGTGACGGAAAGCGTTTATGCCGCCGACGGCGTGATACGGTTGCGCGACCGGTTCACGCAGTTCAAGGCGGGCGACACCGCGGATGTCCTGTGCGCGGCGGATCAGATCGCCACGACCGACCTGATCAATCAACCCGACCGTGATGACCCGACGGTGACGACCGATCGCCTGATCGGTCGGGAGCTGGTCTGGATCGAGGGCGATACGCGCGCGACCGGCCAGGTGCGCCTGTTCGGGACACGCCTGGAATTGCGCGATGCGGCCGGGGACGAAACGGCCGGCGTGCCGCTGTACGCGCGCCGCGCCGTCAGTCCCAACAACCTGGCGGCGGGTCAGGACTTTCAGATCGTGACCGGGACCGCCAGCGACGGCAAGGATCGCCTGACGGTCGGCCCGGCCGGTGCGAACTACGGCGATATCCAGGAACGCTTCATCCTGCGCACCGACGGTGTGCTGGCCGTCGGGCTCGATCTTCCCGCCGACCTCAAATCCGACCACGTGCTGTTCAGCCGTGGCCCCGGGATCACCACCGCGCTTGCAACGAATGCCGGGGTGACGGCGAAGATCGGCTTCCACATCCTGCCCGCGCTGACCGAGGCGGCCCATATCGCCTATGCCGACGACACCAGGCGGTTGCGCATCAGCGTCGGAACGGACCTGGCGAATGCGGTGACGTTCACGACGACTGGGCATGTCGGCATACGCATGGATGACCCGATCAGCGCCCATGTCGATGCCAACGACCTGGTGATCCAGAACCCCACCGCGAATGTGGGGCTGACGCTGCTGGGACCGTCGAACTCGACCGGCAATATCCATTTCGCCGACGGCCTGGCCGGTTCGGCGCAGAATCGTGCCGGCTTCATCGCCTATACCCATCTGGCGGACCGCATGAATTTTGGCACCGCCGATGCCGTGCGGGTGACGATCGACAGCCAGGGCGCCATGGGCGTCGGCACCGAGACACCGGACGCCCGCATCGATATCCGCGAGACCGGTTCGGGCTTTGCCCTGAAGCTGAACGCCAATTCGGTGCAGGCCCGGGACGGCGGCGCGGTCACAAGGCTGGATCTGCAACCGGGCGGCGGCGGCTTCCGCGTCAATGGTACCGCCGTCACCTCGGCGCGGGCGGTGCTGACCAGCGATGGGCGGCTTGGCCTGGGCACGGAAACGCCGGTCGACAGCCTGCATGTGCTGAAGACCAGCCCCAGCCTGTCGCTCGATGTCGCCGCCGGCGGCACCCAGGCCCGGCTCGACTTTGCCTCGCTCGGCGCCGTGCGCGCCTCGGTCCTGTATGACCTGCCGACACAGACGACGCGGCTGCTGAACGATGGGAATATCGCGCTGACCGTGCGGCAGAACCGCGTGGGCGTGAACCTGGGCACGGCATCCCCGGCCAACGCGCTGCATGTACGCGGCACCATCAGCGGCAATGCCGCCGACACCGAATCCCACGTCGCCCTGATCGAGAATACCGCCGGCGTCGATGCGGATGTCCTGGCGCTGCGGATTGGCGGCGGGGCGGCCGATGGCAGCAACAATTTCATTACGTTCTTCGATTCGACCGGCGCGATCGGACGGATCGAGCGTGGCACCGTGGTATCCACCAACCCGGGTTCGGCTGGCAGCTTCCTGCGGCTGATTTCGGGCGGCGCCGATTTCGCCGAATCCCTGCCGCGCGCCGCCGGCATCACCCCGATCGGCGCCGGTCGGATCGTTGGCGTCAAGGCCGGCCGGATTTCCCTGCTGACCGAGGGCGCCGATTCATTGCTGATCACAACCGACCGGGCCATCGTCGTCGGCAACGCCCGGGCGGGCGGCGAGGCGAACGCCGAGACCGTGGCATTGGTCGGGCAGGTTCCCCTGTCAGTATCCGGGCCGGTGCGATCGGGCGATTTCATCGTCCCGTCCGGACGAAACGATGGCCAGGGGCGCGCGATCCGGTTGGCGGACATCACCCCGGCGCTGGCCGCCCAGGTGGTGGGTCGGGCGTGGCAGGACAAGACCGATTCGACCACGGCGCCGGTCATGGTCGCGGTCGGGATGCAGGGCGCGGACGCGATGGCGGCGCTGAGCGCGGCGTTGCGCGCCCGTGACGATCGGCTCGATCGCCTGCAACAGGCGTTGGATCACGCATTGCGGCGGCTGGGAACGGAGGATTAGGCCCATGGCGGCCACGCTCGCGATCCGCCGGCTGGCACTGCGCTTCGAAACGCCGGCCAGCCCGGCCGAGGCGACCGTCCGGCGGATCGCCGTCGGATTGCGGGCACGCCTGGAAGCGCGGCTGCGGCGGCACGATGGCGGCGAGGGCGATGAAACCGTGGTGCTGATCCCGCGTCTTGAGATCACGCTGGACCATCCCGCGGACGGATCGGCCGACGCGCTGGCCGACCGGCTGGCGGACGCGATCCTGATGGGCATCGCGCGCAGCAGAGCGACCGATGCGGTGGGGCTGCGCTTTGCGAGCCGGACCATGCATGCGGCTGCTTTCATCGAGGCCCTGGTGTCCGGGACTGCCTGGTCTCGCTGGTGGTTTCGCGGCTTCCAGGGCCTGCGTGCCCTGCCCGTGGGGCGCGCGGTGCGCACGCTGTGTGATCGCGATTGGGGGCGCGCGCTGGCGATTCTGCGCGACGTGCAGCCGGCCGAACGCGAGCGCCTGTGGCGGCTGATGGAATCCGCCGACGCCGACGCCATCCTGGCCGGAATCGCCGAGGCCGGGATCAGCGCAGACGCGACAGCGGGCCTGGCATCGGTGGCCGATGATGATCCGGTCTGGGACCGGCTGGCCGCTGTCCTGGTCGCAATGCCCACCGCGCCGGCCCCGGTCGCCGCGCTGGCCGCCTTGTGCGCATTGGACGACGCCGATGCCGTCCCGACGGTGATCCGGGCGCTGCGGGACCTGGCACAGCCGTCGCCGGCGCCGCGCGATCCCCGGATCGATCCCATCAGCGTCCAGGGCGCAAACCTCGCCATGCCGCTGCGGCGGGCCGTCGCGCGTCTGCGCCGGGACCGGGGGACCAGGACGCCGCCGACGGCGGAGCGTTGGCGCGGATCGCCGCTGCTCGGCTATGCCATTCTCTGGCCCGAACTGGATCAGTGCCACTTGGACCAGGTGTGCGCCGGCTGGCCGGCCCCCGCGGCGGGGCTTCAGGCCGTCGACCTGGTCCGTCTGCTGGTGCTGTCGGCCTGCGCGGGGCCGGCCGGCGAGCCATGGCGCGACCCGGTCTGGCGGGATGCGTTCGGGGTGCCAGGTTCATTCGGCGACCTGGCCCTGGCCGCATGGGTCCAGAGGGTCGGTCTCGGCGGATGGCGAACCCTGGCGCGGGCGCATGCGAGTGGCCAGACCCGGCCGCTTCCGGCCACACCTCCCGGGCCGAGTCCGGCCACATATACCGGCCTGCCCGCATCGGACCGGGGCACCCGGCGCATGGCGCGCCTCGCTGTCGGCCGCGTGGGGGCGACGCTGCTCGGCGACTTCGCAACCCGGCTGCCTGGCTTCGCCGGTGCCTCGGCCGCATTCCTGCGCGCGAACCTGCTGGGCGCCGGCGGGATCGTCCAGATGCACAGGACCGGCGTGCAGGTCCGGCTGACCCGTCCACCACTCGACATCCTGTTGGGCATGACCGGGCTGGCGAACCGCGACATCCGCCTGCGCGATGGGCGCATGCTGCGGCTGGAGCGGCAGCCATGACCGGGCTGGCCGGCGATCCCGTGCCCGCGCTGGCCGCGCTGGACACGCTGATCGCTGTCGAGTTGCACCGTCTGCGCGCGCGCTACGCGCTGTCGCTGGATGAGTTTCGCGGCCTGTTTGTGTCCGACGCCATGGTTGACGCATTGCTGGCCCGGCAGGCACCGCCACCTGCCCCGGTTGATCTCGGCGCGCAGGTCACGCGGCTGGCGATGCCGATGCGCGGGATCAGCGCGCGCATGACCCTGTGCCCGCACAGCGCGGCGATGCTGACCCTGGCGATGGCGCCGGAGCTGGACGCCCGCTACCCGACCCTGTTCGCCTATCTGAACGATGACGTGACGCGACGCTGGCCGACGCTCGACCTCGCGCAACGGCTGTTGCTGGCACCAGGCGATACCGGCGGCGCCCGCCGCCTGCGGGCCAGCCTGGGGCCCGCGGGAACCCTTGCCGGCAGCGGACTGGTCCTGCCGGCCGGGTCCGAGGAAGGCGGGCGCCCCTTGCTGCTGCAGGCATGGCGGGCGGCGCCGGCGGTCTCCCACTATGTGCTGGACCTGCCGGGGCAGCCGATGGCGGGATTGCACCTGCTGGATCAGGCGCCCGTGTCAGCCACGCGGACCCTGGACGCGCCGGTCGCCCTTCTGGTGGCGGGGGCGGCGGGCAGTGGACGCACCGCGATCGCCGCTGCCTGGGCCGGGACTTTCGGCCGTCCGGCGCTGCTGTTCACCCCCGGCCTGTCGGATAACCAGCCCCTCGCGGCCCTGGCGCGCCAGGCCTGCCTTGCCGCGCGGCTGCTGAACGCGGTCCTGGTGCTGGACGCCCGGTTGCACACCGCGCCATCGCCCATGGCGGGGTTCGATCCCGCCGTCCCGCTCGCGGTTGTCGTGGACAGCCTGGCGGGCTGGCGCACCGCACTGGCACCAAGGCTGGTGCTGACGCGGCAAGCCGGTGTGCCCACGGCGCCGGAGCGCGCTGCTCTGTGGCGGTCGGCCCTGGCTGACCAGCGGATCGAGGCACCTTGCACCGGCATCGAACACGTAGCCGGCCGGTTCCAGCTGACGGCTGGCGCCATCCGGCAAGCCAGCATGCGGATGCGGATCGAAGGGCCGGCGCGGGTGGCGGATCAGGCCGCATTGCTGACCGCGGCCCGCGCCGAGGGGGCGGCCGAGCTGGGAGGACTGGCTCGGCCGGTGAGGCTGACCGCGCGCTGGGATGATCTTATTCTGCCTGACGGCGCCCTGCGCCAGTTGCGCGATTTCGCCGCGGCGATCGCGCTGCGCGGCCAGGTCTTCGGCGACTGGGGCTTCGGCGCGGTCGGTCGCGGCACCGGCGATGGGTTGGCGGCGCTGTTTTCCGGCGGTTCCGGCACGGGCAAGACCATGAGCGCGGCGATCATTGCCGGCGAACTCGGATTGGACTTGTGGCGAATCGATCTGGCGTCAACCGTCAGCAAATATATCGGCGAAACCGAGAAGAACCTCGACCGGCTGTTTTCCTCGGCGGGGACCGCGAACGCAATCCTGTTCTTTGACGAAGCGGATGCATTGTTCGGCAAGCGCGGTGAAGTCAAGGACAGTCACGACCGCTATGCCAATATCGAAATCGCCTATCTGTTGCAGCGGCTGGAGGAACATCCCGGAGTGGTGATCCTGGCAACCAATCTGAGCCGCAATCTGGATACCGCGTTCCTGCGGCGTCTGCCGTTCGTCATCGACTTCCCAATGCCCGACGCGACAGGCCGCGCTCGGCTGTGGCGTCTCGCGATTCCACCGGACGCCCCGCTCGGGCGGTCGGTTGATCTGGCCGCGCTGGCCCAGCGGCATGAACTGTCGGGGGGTGACATCCGTTCGGCGGCGCTGGAGGCGGCGTTTCTGGCGGCGGCCAAGGGAGGGGCGATCGACGCCGACGTGCTGGACATCGCGGTCCGGCGGCAACTGATGAAACGCGGGCAACTGCCGGGTGCGCCAAGCAGGGCCGTTCCGGTCGGGACACGACGGTTGAACGGAGACGCGGAGGGGCGCCATGCGACGGCGTGATCAGGGATCCGATCACCGGCAGCGCCGCATTGTTGCGGGATATACCATTATGGGTACGAACCGACTGCGGCGGGGTGATGTCCCGATACCGTCCGGGCGTGATGACCATGGCTGAGCGAGCAGCGACCCCGCGACGACAATCCGCCAAGCCCGTGGCCGACGACAC
>CAYZKM010000007.1:0-29919 GCA_964478525.1 uncultured Bifidobacterium sp. | reverse complement strand
CGCTATCTTATTGTCTGATCGCATGATTCACCCGCTGCCACGATTCCGCTCAGCGGGATCATGCTCTAACGGCTGATCGTGCTTCAGCGCTCTGCCGTCCAGTAGGTCCGTCTGAACGGGGCAGCGGATTGCCGATAGCCGATGAACGCGCCGTTCAGGTCGGTAGCAGGAACCAGATGGCGAGCAGCGGCACGGACGTGCCTCTCATCGCGTGCTTGATGCCCGGCGGATTGTGAACGATCCCGCCGGGACCGGGTCCGCGCCAGACCGCGCCGGCTTGCCACCACTCCCCGCCCGAGAGGACGAAATAGATTTCCTCGGGCGGATGATCGTGTTCGGGATAGGTGATCCCGGGGGCCACCAGACTGATCCCCGACACCAGCCCGCCCCGCCGCTCCAGACCGTCGTCGCCGAGAACGCGGGCGCTGGCGTGGCCCTCGGCGAAGCCGGGGGATGCGTTGGCCACGTCGCGTGTCCGCCAGGCCAGGGAAGGTTCCAACGCTCCGAACGCCGCGGCGAGGTCGGGGCGCGTCTCGGCATAGGCGGCGCCGAGATGCCCGCACACCGGCAGGCGCCGGGGCGCCAGCGGTTCAGCCGGTTCCGGTTGCGTCGCCAGCAGCGCCGCCACGCGCGACCCGGCCGACCGCGCGGACCCGGTGGCGGTCGCGGCCACGGCGATGCCGACAAGATCCAGGAAGTGGTCGATCGGGCG
This sequence comes from uncultured Bifidobacterium sp., assembly GCA_964478525.1. Taxonomy (GTDB): domain Bacteria; phylum Pseudomonadota; class Alphaproteobacteria; order Acetobacterales; family Acetobacteraceae; genus Rhodopila. The sequence goes on along the minus strand of CAYZKM010000007.1, from coordinate 29,207 downwards.
CATGCGTTTCATCCCTTCTCCGTGTAAGATGCATCTCTGAACGTCTTGATGTTCGTCGTGCGGCCTCGATCTCAGAACGCCCGGCGGTCGAGTGGCGGATACGGCTGCGCCAGCCCATCGACCGGAAATTCCGGCCGTTGATCCAATGGCCGCGGGGCGAGGCCGCGAAGACGATCACATCCGCAACCTCCTCGGCGGCGCCGTACTGGCCGGACATCGCCAGCTGCGCCGCCCAGCCGGAGATCGACGCGACATTGACCACGGAAGCCCCGGCCCGCCCCTTCATGTGCGGCAGCGCGAGGCGCATCATCCGCACGGTCTGGATCAGATTGACCTCCAGGACCGTCCGCCAGTCCTCATCCATGCTGTTGGCGACCCGAGGTCCGCCTCCGCCGCCTCCGGCGTTGTTGACCAGGATGTCGATGCCGCCGAACGCCGCGACGGCGGCCTGGACCACGGATGCGGCTCCCTCAGGCTGCGCGACGACCTGGGTTCCGCCGGCCCGCATCTCGGTCTCGGATTCCGCCAACGCCGCCGTCGAACGGGCGGAGGCTCCCCCTCCACGATCCTTACCACGCCGAGCAGCCCTGAGGGGCCGCGATTCTGGCGCCGCAGCTTGCGGACGATCCAGCGCCGCGCGCAATGTGCGTTCCCGCAAGGCCAAATCGAGGAACACGCGGATGCCCAAGGACCTGCCCATCGGCTGCACCGGCAGCGGCGCCACCCATACCGGAACGGATCCGTTCGATGTGCCGTTGCGCTTCCGCATGGTGAAGGAAGCCGGCGTGTTCGACTATTTCGATCGCACGCCGCTGCCGGGCGAACTGGACCTCTACAAGAAGTGCAGCGCGGACAACGCTCTGCCTATCCGCGGCGGCGGTTTCTTCTATGCGCTGGGCCGTGACGAGCCCCTGCTGGAATGGCATCTGCGCATTGGCGCGGAACTCGGCGCTATCGTGCACAACGTGCAGATCGGCACGTACGCAGCGACGGGCAAGCCGGTGAGCGACCAGCAAGTCGTCGACGCCTACCTCCGCGCCTACGACATCGGCCAGAAGGTCGGCATCGACGCCTGCTTCGAGGTGCATGTGAACATGTGGTCGGAACATTACGGCCGCATCCAGCGCGTGGCGGAAATGGTGGAGGCGCATGGCATTCCTTACTACATGACGTTGGATTGCTCCCACGTCATCTTCAAGATCGACAATCCGGACGAGCAGGCGGTGCAGGACATGCGCGCCGAGATCGACGCCGGCACGCTGCAACTGGACCCGCGCAAGCCGAATCATGTCTGCGGCATCTGGATCGAGCGCAATTGGATCCGCCACTGCCATGCCCGAGCGGCGGCGCCTGGCGGGCCGAAAAACGCGTGGATGAGCCATCCGGACGGGCGGCCAGGACGCGGCATCCAGTACCCGTTCGTGAAGCCCGAACCGGGCCAATGGCACGCCGAATGGGATGAGACGAGGCTGGAGCCGTGGAAGATGGTGATGCGCCAGTTGATGCGGCACCACGCGACGAATCCGGACAGCACGCTGCGCCAGATCAGCACGGAATTCATACCCAATCCGGATTACGGCGGCGGGGCGAAGTATTCGATCTTCGAACAGAACGTCGCCTGCGCGAAATGGCTGCGCCAGACCTGGGCGGAGACGGTCGCCGCTGCGTAGCGGCACAGCACCAAGTAAGATCACACCCGCTTAAGACGGTTGTGTTACCTCCCGTCGTGGGACGACCCAACGGGATCCAGCCGGAACGCCGGTGGGTTCGTCCACAGCATTGATTTTAAAAAGCAGCGCCAGGGCGCCAGCCCCGGAGAGGGTTCGTTCTGGGTTCCGTACGGGACGCCACCCCCCTCTGTCTGGACCATTCTCTGTTGGCGGTACGGGCACGGAATTGCCCTGGCGTTGCGCGCTTCCGCGGCCCGGCGGCGGGTCGCAGTCGGCCGAGGTCCTGGTGGAACACCACGTCGAGGACCCGGTGCAGACGGCTCTCGACATGCCAATGGCATCGCAGGGCGTATGCGAACAGCTTGGCGTCGAGCGGCATGGAGAAGAGGTAGTAGCAAATTGGTCGATGGGCGATGAACCAGACATCAGGAAACCTCATCAGCAGAGGCCTTCCATGAATCAGGCTTCACCGCGCGTCGGACGTCTCCCGCCGTCCAAGCGATTGGGGTGGGGGACATACCGAGTTCATTGACGAGCGACATAATTATGTGATTGATAATCAATCGCAGAATGGCGGTGCAGACAGTGAGGCCCTGGTCACGACCATGGAAAGCGACCCAACGGCCGTAGCGGTATCGCAGCTGCTCCCGCCGCCCACCGGGTTGCTGGCGGTCCAGCCAACACCCAGCGCCGCGCGACGGCCAAGGAAGAAGATGTTCGAGTCAAACAGCCTTTCGCCCGCGAGAGCGCTAGCCGTCGGGGGCGTCGTCCTTCTCGGCGCCACTGGGATGGCCGCGACGGCAACACCCGCCTCCGCACAGGAAACCTCGGCGCCACCGGTATCAGCGGCCACAAGAGAAGCCGCCGTTTCCCGCTCGGCATCGAAGGCCACAACCTACAAAATCGGAACCGCCACGATCAATCTGGGCGCTCTGACATATGCTTTTGGCAGCGTTATCGATGGCGGCGTCCTCGCCGCTGGCACGGCGATGACTTCGTGGGCGGTCTATGCCGTGAACGACTATCTCTGGGACACCTACTATCCTGCCCCTGCCAAACAATCAGCGGACGAGAAGTTCGATGCTCGCGCCGAGACCTGGCGCACGACACTTAAATACCTGACCTTCAAGCCCTTGGGGATGGGTCAGAAGTTTGTCTGGCTCTATGCCTATACGGGATCGGCGTCGACGATGATGACCTGGGGATTATCCATCGCGGCGGCGAATACCGTGTGGTTCTACGCCAACGACATGGGGTGGGACTGGTATGACTGGTATGCCAGCCAGCCCGCGAAACCGTCAAACGGTCGGGTTCTGAGCAATTTGGCACGTGAATCCGTACCATGAGCCCAGCCCCATGTTTGAGATGACCACAAGAGGGCGACGCGCCCCCCGCCGCACTGGGTGGCGATAGTGTCGATTGCGGGCAAGTTCGGCTGCTCGCTGTACACGTTGCGCGAATGGGTGCAAAGGGCCGATCACAACCGCGGTCGTATCATTCCGCCAGCGTGATCCGGGTCCAGATGGTCGTAGGGTCAATCAGAACCGCATTGAGCTTGGGCGTGCGTTTGCCAGGAGCCAGGACCGAACCCGAGACCAGCACCTGGACATAGGGTATATGCCGATCCGTGAAAGAAGCCGGGTCAAGCAGGTGCCCAGCATGATCGCCGCGTCCCTTTCGTCGTGGCCGGGTACCTGTCCGGAGTCTTTCGGCGGGCGAGCATGTGAGACCGTCATGCACCCCAATCGTTTCTCGTGAACCGGCGGGCGTGCGCTGATCAGTAGGCATACCAGCCCGGACCCCAGGGCCCCCAGTTCATCTGGTTCATCTCGGCTGTCATCTGCTGTTCGTCGGTGATGCGCTGCTGGAACACATTCTCGCGATAGCGCCCGTATGCCGCCTGATTGCCTACATAGAGGCAGTTGCATATAGTCGGGTCTGCATAAGTGTAGACTACTTTGTCACCACGTACTTGCCGGACGAACTTGTGCGGCGGCAGCTCCTTCAACGCGGCCTGGCGCTGCGGCGTGTTTGCGGGGATCAGCGTGAATCCCGCCGCGGCCAGCATGTCCTCCTTGTCCTTGACCATCTGCGTAGTGCAGGCGGACACAGCCAGCCAGCAGCCGATTGTCACGAGGGTTCGTCCGATCCAGGGCATCTAAGGCGTCCTTCTTCATGCGGCATTTGGTTGGTGTCTCGCCATCATGCGACGGGACTGTTCCCGGCGGCAACGGACGGCCGGCTGCACGCCCCGCCCCGCGTGGAGACCCGTGTACGGACAGGCGGGCGCCTGTTGTCGGCCAGGTAACGATCGATCTGCGTCACGATGTCCTGATTGAACACACCACGGGTCCTGTCGGTTCGCTCGAATGCCGCGCGATGGGCTGCCATCAACGCCACGATCGCGGCGATACCGATGGACCGCTCCGGTTGCACGGGCGTGCCGATGCCAGCCCGTCAGTGGATGGATCGCGTCTCACCGGGCTGCGTCCAGCCCTCGTTGCCGACGGAAAGCGGATCGGCCGGCATCGACCTGCGCCGGAACCTCAGATCGGATTCGGCGAACAACTCGCCCAGGCCTTCCAACGACCCCAGGGCGAACTCGGCCCCCGCGGCCGACATCAGGGTGGTGCGCAAAGTGCTTTCGGCCAGCCGGTTCTCGCCGACCTGCACCAGGCTTGCGGCATACAGCAGGTGCATCTCGTCCTGGGACAAGCGCCGGCAACGTGGGCAGTGGATGGTGACCGGCTGGCGCGCCGTGCGGGCCAGGGTCGCCATGAACTGGTCGACCGAGAAGGCTGCATCGTGCGGTCCGGCAATGCGCATGGCTTCGCACAGGCGCGGGATCGGGTCCTGGCCCAGGCGATAATCCGCTACCCACCACCGCACGCACAGCAGGAAGACGCTTTCCGCCTTGCAAAGCGCGTCGGTCGTCGCCGGATAGGCGGCCGACGGAACGGTGAGATGAATGACCTGACCCATGAAGAAGCTCCCTCTGTCGCGAGGAAACCTAGGTTAAATGCGAATAAGTCGCAATAGCATTTTAGGGCGCCGCTCCGATCAGTTGGCGTCCCGCAACACGTTCAGCGCGGCCGCGGCCGCGCGACGCCGATCTTCGTCCCGACAGTCGGTTCAGCCGTCGGGATGGGTGTCCGATGGTATGAGATGCCCGATTACGCTGCCTGCAGCGCCGTCTCCCTGGCGATCGGGTGAACGGGCAGGTGGCAAACCGCGAAAGTGCTGGATCCCTGACGTCCCTCGTTTCGCAACGGGGGCGGGCGCTATGGGCGGTATCGGCACAGACAGTGGCGGACAATGTCGCGCATCGCGGCCCATCGTCCACGGCCCGGAATGGCCCGCTGACGCCACGGGCCGGGGTCACCCGCCGCCTCCGCGCGCATCCATGGCGCCGACCGGTTGGCGGCGGTGCCCACGCCCGCGATCCAGGGCGCCTCCTGCCGGACCAGCCGAGCGCGTGGGGGCGGTCCTGGGCGGGCGGGGTCGCCGGCCGGGGTCAGGCCGGCAGCGTCTCCACGACCGGGTCGAAGCCTTCGAACACCGGATGACCCACGGTCAGCTTCGCACCGGCGCCGGCGTCGCGATGTGCCGCGCGGAACGCCTCGGACTTCGTCCAGGCCTCGAAATCGCCCTTGCTGGACCAGATCGTATGGGACACGTACAGCTGCCCACCATCCTTTTGCGGACCCTTCAGCAGATGGAAGGACACGAACCCGGGCAGCGTGTTGATAAGCACCTCGCGTTCCCGCCAGCGCTGTTCGAAGGTATCGATCTGGTCGGGCAGGACGACGAAGCGGTTCATGGCATAGAACATGGAAATCTCCTTCAGGGCAGGGGGGACATGCTGCGCCGCGCCATCTGTGGTAGCACGAACGGCAAGGGGGCAGGGGGAACGGCGCGCGGAACCAGGTCGATGTCGAACGCGGTGCGCAGCACGCCGGTGGTGACGACCTCGTCCGGGGCTCCGGCGGCGATCGCCGCGCCGTCGCGCAACACGACGATCCGTGCTGCGACGCGCACGGCGGCGTTGATGTCGTGCAGCACGATCAGCACCGTCGCCCCTTGGCCGGCAAGGTCCCGCACCAGGTCCAGGATGAGGATCTGCTGCAAGGGATCCTGCGCCGAGAGCGGTTCGTCCAGCAGAAGGATGCCGCCACCGCAGTCGCAGGGCAGGCCGGTCCAGAACTGCACCAGGGCGCGCGCCAGATGGGCACGCTGGCGTTCGCCGCCCGACAGCCGGTCGGTGGAGCGCTCGCCCAGCCCGTCGAGGCCGACGCAGCGCATCGCGCGGGCGACCAGTCGTGCCGTCTCGGCCGCACTGCGCGGTGCCGCGTGCTGCACGCCCAGCATGATCAGCTCGCGCAGAGTAAAGGCAAAACCGGTGAGGCGTTCCTGAGACAGCACGGCTCGGCGCAGCGCGAGGTCGGCCGGGCGCATGCGGCCCAGCGGGATATCGCCGATCCGCACCGTCCCGGCATCCGGGCGCAGCACGCCGGACAACACGCGCAGCAGCGTTGATTTGCCCGATCCGTTGGGACCGATCACCGCCGTCACCTCGCCCGGGCGCAGCGCCAGCGAGACCGATCGCAGGATGGCCCGCCCACCACGCCGCAGAGTCACATCGTCGGCGCACAGCATCACGCCGCCTCCGGCCGGGCGCGCAGCAGCAGCCACAGGAAGACGGGCGCGCCGATCAGCGCCGTAAGAATGCCGATCGGCAACTCCGCCGGTGCGACGATGACGCGGGCCAGCACGTCCGCCCCGACCAGCAGCGCCGCGCCCAGCAGGATGCTGGCGGGCAGCAGCGTGCGGTGGCCGGGCCCGGCCACCAGGCGCACCAGATGCGGCACCACGACGCCGATGAAGCCGATCACCCCGGTCAGCGACACCGCGGTCGCGACGCCGCAAGCGACGGAAAGCATGGCCAGGCGCTTCATCCGCTCCACCGAGACGCCCAGGTGCCAGGCCTCTGCCTCGCCCAGCAGCAGCGCATCCAGCGGCCGAACCAGCCAGGGCAGCAGGGCGAAGGGGACGGCGAAGAACGGCAGCGCGGCAAGGATGGCGGGCCAGTCGGCGCCCGACAGGCTGCCCAGGGACCAGAAGGTCATGTCGCGCAGCTGCCGGTCGTTGGCGGCGTGGATCAACAGCCCGGTTGCGGCGCCGGCGAAGGCGGCCAGCGCGATGCCCGCCAGCAGCAAAGTCGCCACCGACGTGGTGCCGTCGCGCGTGGCGACGATATACAGCAGGATCGTCGCCCCAAGCCCGCCAGCCAGCGCGGCCACCTGCAATGTCCAGGGACCGAGGAAGCGGACCAGCGGCGCCAGCGGTCCGTCTCCCAGCGCGATCACCGATACGACCGCCAGCGCGGCACCGGGGGAAACGCCGATCAGCGCCGGATCGGCCAGCGGGTTGCGGAACAGCCCCTGCATCACCGCCCCGGCAACCGCGAGGCTGCTGCCAGCCAGCACGCCCAGGATGGTGCGCGGCAGCCGGATTTCCATCAGCACCAGCCAAGCCTGGTCGGTGGCCGCCACGGCGCCGTGCAGCAGGCGGATCCAGGTCGCGAAGCCGATGCCGGTCGCGCCGACGCCCAGCGAGGCCACCATCGCGCCGCCGGCGGCCAGCCCCGCCAGCATCAGCAGCCATACCCGTGGCGCGGTCACGATGCGAGTGCGGCGAAGCGCTGCATCAGGTCCAGCGCGGTCTCGGGCGTGCGCGGACCGAAGCCCAGCAGGGTCTCGCCGTCGATGGCGATGACGGCGTTGCGCTGCCCGGCCGGCGTGGTACGGAAGGCCGCCATCGCCAGCACCGAGGCCGGGGTGGCCGATGCATCGCCGGCCTCCATCATCAGCACGACCTGGGGGGCGGCGGCGATCACCGCCTCGTCGGTCAGCGCCTTATAGCCGGTGAAGCCGCTCAGCACGTTCTGTGCCCCGGCCAGGGCGATCATCGCGTCGGCGGCGGTGTCCCGCCCGGCCGCCAACGGCCGGCCTTTGCGCAACGAGAGGATGAACATCACCCGCGCCGGCTGCCGCACCAACTGGCGGGCTGCCGCCAGACGGGCGAAGCCGTCGGCGATGCTGCGGGCGAGCGCCTCTCCACGGTCGGGAACATCCAGCACCTGGCCGAGGTAGCGGGCCCGCCCGCTGACCGCGGCTGGGGTGTTGGCGCCATCCACCGCCACCACCGGGACCGCAGAGCGGCGAAGCTGATCCACCACCGCGGGCGGGCCGGCACCGTCGATCATCAGGATGGCGGAGGGTTCGATCGACAGCACGCCCTCGGCTGACAGGGCACGCATATAGCCGAGGTTGTGCTTTTCCCGCAGCGCCGCGGGGGGATAGAGGCTGGTGCTGTCGACCGCGACGATGTGGTCGGCCATGCCGAGCGCATAGATCGTTTCAGTCACTGCGCCACCGATCGAGGCCAGGCGCAAAGCCTGTGTCTGCGACAGCGGAATCGATGCTTCGGCGGCCCTGGAGGCGGTCGCCAGGGGCGGCAGCGCAAGCGCGAGCAGCCCAAGCAGATGACGTCGCGGCAGAGTGCGCGGCGGGGTGGTGGCACGGGTCATAGCAGCTGTATAGCGCTATTGAGACTCATTCGCAATCTCTTGACGGGCCGTGTAAATGATAATAATTCGCAATCGCATCATCACACAAAGCGGCGCCAATGTGCGCCCGTCATTGGAGAGAGTCCGTGAGCCTTCCCGCCCTCTTGCATGTACCGTTGCGCCTGACGATCGCGGCCAGCCTGACGGGGGGTATCGCGGTACTACCCGTGCCGGCCCTCGCGCAGGCCCAGGACGTGATCCAGATGCCGCCGGTGGAGGTGCGCGGCGACCTCCCGCCCGACCTGGAGCCCGGCTCGAAGTCGTCGGTGTCGCGCACCGAAATCAACCGGAACCCCCCGCTGGCGCCGTCCGACGTGCTGCGCGACATGCCGGGCGTATGGGCGCAGGATCCGAACTCGCCGGGGCTGTCGATCAGCATCCGCGGATTGTCGGATTTCGGTCGGGTGAACGTCATGATCGACGGCGCGCGGCAGAACTTCCAAAGCAGCGGCCACAACGCCAACGGTACGGTGTTCATTGACCCGGCGCTGCTGGCGGGCGCCGACATCACCCGCGGCACGGTCACCGGCACCAACGGGGCCGGCGCGATCGGCGGCGTGGTCAACCTGCGCACCATCGGTGTCGATGACGTGGTGCCCCAGGGCAAGACCTATGGCCTGCTGGCCGCGCCGATCCTGGGCACCAACCATTACGACCTCTCGGGCATGATCGCGGTGGGCGCGCGTGCGACGCCGGAAATCGGCGTCGTCGGCGCCTTCAGCATGCGCAACAGCGGCAACTACTACAGCGGCGGGTCGGTGCTGCAGCCCGGCACGGCGCAGCAGATGTATTCCGGTCTGATCAAGCTGGAGACGAAGCCGGGCGAGGACCAGACGCTGAACCTGGGCGGCGTCTTCTATGCGAACAATTTCGGCGGCTCGTCGGAAGGCGTGAACTCCTACACCTCGCTCCAGACCAATACGATCACTGCCAAGTACGGCTTCAAGCCCACCGCCAACCCGTGGGTCAATCTGAACATCGGCGCCTACTTCACCTCCACCGACGAATCCGTGGCCACCGATGCGTTCACCGGCACCTCGTTCGCGCCAGCCGAGACGAACAAGGTCAAGCTGACGACCTATGGCTTCACCATCGACAATACCTCGCGCGCGAACTGGGGGCCGGTCGGCTTCGATGTGTCCTACGGCGGCGAGTTCTTCACCGATTCGGTCACCAGCCGCAGTTCCGTCAACACCGCCAACGCCCAGACCCCATCGGGCACCCGCGCGGTCGGCGGCGGCTTTCTCCAGGTGGCGACGACCTGGGGGATCGTGTCGGTGATCCCGGCGATCCGGCTGGACACCTATCACATGGACGGATCGGGCACGAACCCGTACCTGTTCTCGACCTCGGTCCCGTTCGGCCCCTTCAGCGTGGACAAGACCGCGGGCGGCGCGAGCCCGAAGATCACGCTGGCGGTCCGCCCGACGCCGGGGCTGGAGCTGTACGGGTCCTACGGCAACGGCTGGCGCCCGCCAGCATTGACCGAGACGCTGTGGGCGGGCTTCCATCCCGGCCTGGCGTTCATCCGCTTCATGCCGAACCCGACGCTGAATCCCGAGACCACCAACGGCTATGAGTTCGGTGTCAAGGCGGCCTACCGCGACGTGATGCTGGACAATGACACGATCCGCGTGAAGGCCGACTACTTCAACACCAATATCAACAACTACATCGCCCAGACGCTGGTGCTGGGCCGGCCGGCGAGCGGACGGGTGCCAGCGTATCTGTATACCTACCAGAACATCCCCGGCACGACGAACACCGAGGGGTTCGAGCTTGAGCTGAACTATGACTCCGGACCGGTGTTCGGCCGGCTTGCCTACACGAACGTGCTTACCAGCCTGCCGGCCAGCGCGGCGGTGTCGTCCGATGCCGGGCACGTGCCCACCCAGCCGCCGCGCAACGTGTTCTCCGCCACCCTGGGCGTGCGGCTGTTCGAACAGCGGCTGACGCTGGGCGCGCGGATCACCGCGGTGTCGGAATCGACGGTGACCTCTACCACCCTGGTGGCCGGATCGACCGTGCCGGGCTATGCGGTGCTGGACCTGTTCAGCCAGTACAAGCTCAGCGACCAGATGCAGCTGTTCGCCAATATCCAGAATATCGGCAGCGCCAACTACCGCACCGATGTGCTGTCGCCGACCTACGCGCCGGGCCTGACAGCCCTGTTCGGGATGAAGGTGGCGCTTGGATACTGAAACCGGCCCGCCGATGAACGGCGGCTTCGTCTGACGCGGCCACGGTGGTGTATAGGTCCGGACTGTCGCCCGCTGCCGGTTCGAACACTCAGTATTCTGACCACCATCGTGGCCGGGCTTGCCGGCCGGCAGAATCCGTCATCTGGATTCCCTGGCTGGCGTCACCCCGGTGGACGGGCGGGGTGTCCGGTCAGTTCCTCCGGAGCGCATCCGAAGCGCAACAGGTTCCCGTGCGGATCGATAATGGTGAATTCCTTCATGTTCCACGGCCGCACCTCAAAACCCGACAGTTGCGGCACCCGCTTTTCACGGAATTCCTGAAACAGGGCAGGGACCTGGCCGCCGCGGACGTAGCACGCCGTATGTTCGGGATGAATCCGGTCGGTTGTGAGCCAGAAATGCATCTCCATCGCGTCGCGCCGGACGATCGCGTAGTCGCCGATCCGTTCACCGGAGAAGCCGAGCTGGTCACGGTAGAACGTGAGGGTTTCGTCGATGTTGAGCGAAGCGAGAATCGGGATCGCGACGGCGGGGTCGTGCATGGCCAGTGTTCTCTGCTCAACGGACATGGGCGGCATGGGCCCCGGTCGGGGATACGGATGGTGGCCGCGCGTGACACGGCCGATCCTGCGCCGGGGTCACGGAAACGCTCCATCAGGCAGGTGCAGCCGAGACGGGATAGTGGATTGTATTGATGATGCGAGTCATTCGCAACATTTGGATTGCCGTCTGATCAGCGGTGCGCCAGACGTCGGCGGCCACTCTCTCTATATATATACGGTTGCTCGGCGGTGCATGGCGAGCGCCTGCCGGTCAACCGGCGGCGCATTGCTGAGATCGTTGGAGCAATCGGTCCGGCCCGCCGCTGTGGCGCGGCCTGGATCAGGCCGGCCGCGGATTACCAAGGCCGTGGCGCGCGCCTACTGGACATCGGCGCGCCGGTCCGCGGCAGGGCGGACGGGAAGGGTCTGTTGCCCTCCACGCTGTGCCCGCCGCCGCGACTCATCAACCCACGCCGGCGCCGGCCACGTCCTTTCGACGAATCGCTGCCTAGAAGCCTTCGCGCTCCAGCCGCTTGCGCTCCAGCTTGCGGGCGCGCCGCACGGCCTCCGCAGCTTCGCGCGCGCGGCGCTCGGACGGCTTCTCGTAGTGCCGCCGCAGCTTCATCTCCCGGAAGATACCCTCACGCTGCATCTTCTTCTTGAGCGCCTTGAGCGCCTGGTCGACATTGTTATCACGAACGAGGACTTGCACTTGGCCGCCTACTCCATTCAAAGGTGTACCCGGTGGTCCGGGGTATGGACATGTTACCGCAATCGGGTCTCTCGACCCGGGAGGGCTGGCTATATCATGCCCGTCGAGCACCACAAACCCTAATTTCCCGGACAATCCCGGAGACAGGCATGGCTATCCTGAAGATCGCCCGGATGGGGCACCCCGTATTGTTGCGCCAGTGCGAGCCGGTGCCGGACCCCGGCGCGGCCGAAATCCGCCGGCTTGTCGCGGACATGATCGAGACCATGGAGGATGCCCCCGGTGTCGGGTTGGCCGCCCCGCAGGTCTTTCGGCCATTGCGCCTGTTCGTATTCCGCGTGCCCGGCGATCGGTCCGCCGGCGATGCGGCGGTCGGCAATTCCGTCCTGATCAACCCCGTCGTCGAAGCGATAGGCGACGAGCGTGTCCTGGGATGGGAAGGCTGTCTGTCGATCCCAGGCCTGCGTGCCGCGGTCCCGCGAGCGCAGACGATTCGCTATCGCGGCGTGGACTGCGACGGGAACGAGGTTGTGCGGGAGGCATCCGGCTTTCACGCGCGCGTGATCCAACACGAGAATGACCATCTGGATGGCATCCTGTACACGATGCGGGTGACCGATTTCAGCCTGTTCGGGTTCAACGAAGAACTCGATCGCGCGATCGAGGCACGAAAGCAGACCTGATCCTGACGAGCGTGACCGGTGCGGTGGCCGATCTTCCTGAACGGAACCGCACGGGGTCAGGTGCCTATGCACCGTCTTGACCGAAGACCTACCAGTTCGACGCTCGTCCGGACACCCGCCGCACCTTCCGCGGCGCGGCGGCCCAGATAGCCGCGGCGGAAACGGCGCACAGGGCGATGGCCAGCAGGAACGCCAGCCGATAGCTGCCGGTCAGGTCGTGGATCCTACCCGTCACGAACGGTCCAGCCGCGCCGCCGGTGATCAGCGCGATCGTCAGCGTACCGAAGATGGTGCCGTAGTGCGGCCCGTCGAAAATCTCGGCCACGATCGGCCCCATCACCGATGTCGCCGCGTAGCCAAGAAATCCCTGCGAAACGATCATGACATACAGCAACGGCAAGGACGCCGACGTTTCCAATCCGACAAGCGCCGCGTAGCACACGGCGAAGCCGGCGCACGCAGCGGTCCAGACCCATTCCCGCCCCAACCGGTCCGACAATGCGCCCAGGCTGATCTGGCCGGGGATCGCCACCGCGCTGACGATCCCGAGGCTCCACGCCGCCAGGCCAGGGCTGAAACCAACCTCGATCAGGTATTTCGTCTGGTGGACCTGCACCGCGTACCATACGAACAGCGCGCAAGAAAAGCCAACGACGAGCCACCAGAACCGAGTGGTGCGTACCGCCCGGGCCAGAGTCCACACGGTGCCGGCCCACGCCGCATCGATGATCACCAGGCCATGCCGGCCGACAGCCGAAGCGGACGCGCCGCCATCGGGTAGAAGACCGACCTCGCCCGGGCGTCCGCGCGCGAGCAGACACAACGGCCCCACGATCAGCAACACCAGCAGCGCCATCGCCATACAAGCAGCACGCCATCCGTCATGCAGGATGATCGACTGTTGCCATGGCAACAACACGATGCCACCCACGCCCACGCCCGAAAACGCGATGCCGATCGCCAACGCGCGGCGGCGGACGAACCAGTGCGGAAGAAACTGCGAATGAGCCGTGTAGCTCATCAAGTTTGCTCCACCACCCACCAGCACCCCCAAGGTCGCATAAAGCTGCCAGGTCGCCGAGATCGACGGCGCCAGTGCCAGGCCCAGGCTTAGCATGCCGACCCCGGTCAGGAGTACCGGCCGCGGGCCATATCGATCCATCACATGTCCCACCATCGGGCTCAGCGCTGCTGAAACAAGAAATCCGACCGAAAATGCCCCTGCTGTCATCCCACGATTCCAGCCGAACTCATCGATCAGGGGAGGCAGCAATAGCGAGAATGCCGTGCGCGCCGATACGCCGATGGCCATGGTCACGAACGCAACCCCGATGATCACCCATCCATAAAAGAACGGAACCAGTAAAGGCGGCCGCGGCGATGCTTGCGTCATCTCAGCCCGTCCGCTCGACCAGGCCGAGCGGTGCTTCTCCGTGGGCAACTCGCGTGATATTTGCCGCGATCAGCTGCAGGCGCGCATTCAGCATGCCCTCGGTCCAGCCGGAGACGTGCGGTGTCATGATCACATTCGTCAGGGCCTGAAACGGACGTGTCGCCGGCATCAGCAAGCCTGGCTCCGTCGGATAGCGGTACCACACATCCAGCGCTGCCCCCGCGAGGGCACCGCTCGCCAGCGCATCATACAAGGCAGCTTCGTCGAAAATCTCGGCCCTCGCAACGTTCACCACGTAAGCGGTCGGCTTCATCAATGTCAGCCTGCGCGCATCGATCAATCCTCGGGTTGCCTGGCTGAGTGGAAGCGTGACTGCGAGGTAGTCGGCCTGCGCCAGAACGTCATCCAACCGTTCCGGTCCGCCTATAAACATGACGGCGGGTGGCGGTACCGCCTGTGCCGTCTGCCGTATGGCACAGATCTTCATGTCGAACGCGGCGGCCCGGCGCGCCAATGCCTGACCGATATGGCCGAATCCGAGAATGCCGAGTGTCTTGCCACCAAGTTCGGGCCAGGGTGGCGGCGGCTCGACCCCGACGGCCCATTGGCTGTGCCATTCGCCCTGCCGCAGGCGCGCATCCAGCCGTGCGAAGGATCGTGTCAGAGCAATCATCGTGCCAACGATATACTCGGCAATACCGCTTTCATGACCATAGACATTCGCCACCATCGTTGTAGTCCGCAACGAACCGAAGTCGATGCGATCGACGCCCGCACCTGGCACCTGCACCAGCCGCAGCTTGGGTGCGGCCGCGGCCATGGTCGCCGTGAAAGCCATGGAAACCAGCACGTCGACGTCGGCCAGGTGGTCTACGATGTCAGATTCGTTACCGACAACGATCTCGCATGGCTCGGCGAGCCTCGCTCGCACCGGTTCGGCGATCCGCGCGGCGAACGCGCCTGCAATAGCCACCTTCATCGTCTTGCCCTTCATAACGGTTCAACACGCCGCTACGCGCAAGACCCGTTGCGCCCGGCCCATCTGGTGCGCACTATGCCGGTGCGACGTCACGAAGCAACTACATCACAGGTATTTATGGACGCACGGTCTGGCTTTTCCGCACTGCTGATTGCCTGGCGCAAGCGGCGTGGGTTGTCGCAGCTTCAACTTGCGATGGCGGCGTCCTGCTCGCAGCGTCACATCAGTTTTCTGGAGCTTGCGCGGTCGAAGCCGAGCCGAGAGATGGTGCTGCGGCTTGCGGCGACATTGGATATTCCGCTTCGGAATTCCAACGAAATGCTGCTTGCCGCGGGCTTTGCGCCACAATGGAGAGAGACAGGGTTCGACGCCGCCGCGCTTTCTCCGGTCCGCGAGGCGATCGATCATATATTGGCCCAGCAGGAACCGTTTCCCGCCGTTGTGGTGGACCGCCGCTGGAACCTGCTGCATGCCAACCGGGGGGCGGTGCGTCTGGTGGAATTTCTGACCGGGCCGCTGACACAAGGCGCGGCGATCAACCTTGCGGATGCACTTGCCGCCCCTGATGTATTGCGACCGTATCTATCGAACTGGGCAGAGGTGGTGCGGTATTTCCTGCACGGTGTCGCAGCCGACGCGGCCGCCGACGGTTCGACCGAGACTGCCGGGTTGTTGCAAAGGCTTCTGAATTATCCCGACGTTCGACCGGTCCTGCAGTCCGCGCCGGCGCCGGTTACGGATGGACCGGTTCTGCCGATGGAGTTCCAAAAAGGTACGATCACGCTTCGCCTGTTTACGACGATCGCGACACTCGGCATTCCCAGGGACATCACGCTGCAGGAATTGAGAATCGAAAGCTTCTTTCCGATGGATGCCGCAACGCGCTATACTTTTGAAGACTGGGCCGAGTCATCGTGAACGGCGCTTGCTTGCGTGGGCGGACGAATATTCCCCGCCACAATGACAATGGCGGCGACCACGTCAAGGGCGGCCGCCATGAGCAGAGCATAACGATAACTGCCGAAAGCATCGTATAGTACGCCATAGAATCCTGGCCCTAAAGCTGTTACGAGCTGGATACCGCAGGACGCGACGCCGAAGATCCGGCCGAAAGCTGGCGCACCGAATTCCCTGCGAACGATGATCGGTGACAATGTCGTGACATTTCCGACAGTCAAGCCAAAGACAATACCGGCGCCGATCAGCACGATCGGAACCGGAAACAATGCCATCACACCAAGTGCGATTGCCGCAAGCAACAACACGATAGATGCCGTCAGTCTCACATCCATCTGGTCGACGAACCGCGCCAATGCGACCCGTCCGGCCAACGCAGAAAGCGCAGTCGCAGAGACGGTCATCGACACCGTTGCCGTGGTCAGGGTTTGTGCCAGCAACGTGACCTGATGGGTGAGGAACCCTATCTGGACCATCATGCCGATACCAAACGTAATCATCACGCTGCGTAGTGCCGTCGTCTGCAATGCAGTTCGCCGTGTCCAAGGCACGACGTCTGTTATCGCGGTTTTCGCGCCGGCTGGAAAACCATCCGGCGCCAGACCCTTGTCCTGCGGACGATCTCGGAGCACGAAACTCGCGAGCGACAGCAGTATGACAGCCGCGGCGAGTCCCGCAGCCATGGTCGTCGACGCAAATCCGATCTGTTCAATGCTGAACAGCAACGCAGGCGCACCCAGCATCCCGCCTGCGCTGGCGCCAAGCGATGCAATCGACATTGCTCGGCCCTGAAATTTCTCGAACCAGGGAGCGAGCGTCGTGGCAATGGCCGTCGTCGAGAGGCAGGCCCAACCGACCCCCATCAGCAGGAAAGCGAGATAGACCTGCCACAGCACACTGGCTTGCCCGATTCCGGCGACACCGCCGGCCATCGACAGACCACCCAACGCGATCACCGGGCGGGGACCAAACCGATTGATCGCACTGCCGACCGGGATCAACAACACGGCGCTGACCACATAGAACAGCGTGGCCGGCCCAGACACCAGACTGACGGTCCAGCTATTTACGGCAACGAGCGTATGTAGATACACGCCCACGCCGAACAGACCAAGTGCGTTGCTGACCAGCGCGGTGACCATGCAGGCCATGACCACCCACCAGCCGTAGAAGATTCGAGTTTGCATCGCCAGACCAAGCAATCATTGACCACTGGTATACCACCAATGCCCGACTTCGTGTTTCGGGCGACACCGAAGTATTTGTCTGACCGCCGGAATGCCCGTCACGCAGACCTTTTCAAAAGCACCTGGCGCGGCAACGGCCCTTCGCTGGCGACATACACGCCGGCGGAGATCAGGACGATCGCGAGCCAGTCGACCCTGCCAGGCCATTCGCCAAGAACCGGGATACCCAGCACCGCGACCATCACGGGGACCAAAGCCGGGAACGCCGCACCGCCCAGTGCGCCGAGAATGGCGACGGCACGTCCATAAAGCACGAGGGAAACAACCGCCGTCAGGAAACCTTGGACGAATGCCTGCAGGGCGACATCAGGCAGTGTTGCCCGAAGCAAGCTGGCACCGGCAACCAGCGCGTAAACTGGCAGATATAGAACCAGCGATCCCACGGCCGCGATTGCCGCGGCATGCATGCCATCCAGGTGCGCTCGCCGCATGACGACTGTATAGCTTGCCCAGAGGAATGCGCCGGCGATGAACAGCGCATGCCCGATGGCCTGTCCCGAGCCGGCGGCGGCGCCGGCATTCCAGACGATGGTGACGACACCGCCCGACATCAGTATCAGGCCGATCCCTTTCGCCGCCGTAAACGTCTGATGCAGCAGCGGGATCGCCAGCAATGCCACGATCATCGGCACCATGCCTGGAAACAGGGCGCCGGCATGGGCAACCGGGGCGAACAGCAGGCCGGCATTCACGACCAGCACCATTGGCGCGCCACAGCCGATGACCAGGGCCGCCACCCCGATCCAGCCGAGCCGGTCAAGCGCGAGCCCGTTCCGCAGCAAGTATGGCAGCAGGAGCAACCCGCCGACACCGAAACGTAATGCCGTGATATCCCATGGCGTCAGGCTGGTGCGAAGGCCAAGGCGAGCGACGACGATCATGCCGGCCCAGATCAGGGCTGCGGACAGGCCATAGAGCGCGCCGCGCACATAGGTAGCGGGGGATACGCCTGGCATGGTTCAATTCGTGCCAGCGGCAGGCGGGCGTTCGAAGATCAGGCAGGTCGTGGTGCCATGGGCGAGCAGGCGTCCGTTGCGATCCATGATCCGCCCTTCGGCGGTTCCGATCCGGCGCCCGCAATTCAGGACGACACCCTCGGCCGTGATCAGACCTGTTGCGGGTGTGATAGGCCGGATCAGGGAAATCTTGAACTCGACGGTGGTCTGGCCGATGCCTTTGTCCAGCGTCGATTGGATGGCAAGGCCCATACAGCTGTCCAGCGACGTCGCCGACAAACCGCCATGCACGGTGCCGGCCGGATTCAGGTGCTGGTTGCCAGGTTCGGCGGTAATGACCACCCGACCCTTCGAGGCTTCGGTGATCGCGTAGCCAAGCGTCTTGGCCATCGCGTTCATCGGCAAGGTGCCATCAATCATGCCTTCGATGAAGGCCAGGCCGGTCATTCCGCGCTGGTCCTCGGGGCTGACCACGCCGTACCGCTTGTCCCCTAACGCGCTCATGGCTGATTTCCTTGATGATGAAGATAAGCGTCCGAGGCGTTACCATCGGCAATCACGCCTGGCTGGCCGAAATCAGACTCCATCGACGCCGCGGCAATGTCGTCCCTGACCGGATTGCGATATTCAGACGTCATGTTGGACGTCATGGAATGCGAGCAGGCACGATTGACCCGTAACCCGGCTTACGACGGGCGGTTCTATGTCGCTGTTCGCACAACCCGGATTTATTGCCGACCCGTTTGCCCGGTTCACCCGCCACTCGCGAAGAACGTCCAGTTCTACCCATCAGCGGCCGCGGCCGAGGCGGCAGGTTTCCGCCCCTGCCTGCGCTGCCGGCCCGAGACCGTGCCGTTCTCTCCCGCCTGGAACGGATCACGCACGACCGTCGCACGGGGCATGCGCTTGATCGCCGAGGGTGCCCTTGACGGCCGTGGTGGCACCGTTGCGAAGCTGGCCGAGCGGCTGGGCGTTGGTGAACGTCATCTTGTGCGCCTGTTCTCGGTGCATCTGGGCGCCAGCCCGACGCAGGTGGCCCGGACCGTCCGGCTGCAACGGGCCAAGCGGCTGCTGGACACGACTGATTTGTCGATGGCAGAGATCGCGCTGGCCGCCGGGTTCGGTAGCCTGCGTCGGTTCAACGCCAGTTTCTCCGAGATGTATGGGCGGCGGCCAACCGATATGCGGCGAC
Source organism: uncultured Bifidobacterium sp. (assembly GCA_964478525.1). Classification (GTDB taxonomy): domain Bacteria; phylum Pseudomonadota; class Alphaproteobacteria; order Acetobacterales; family Acetobacteraceae; genus Rhodopila. The sequence goes on along the minus strand of CAYZKM010000007.1, from coordinate 10,047 downwards.
GGCGGTCCGCCTGAGATCGGCGTTGTCGACACTGACATAAGCATGACTGGGCGGCGAAGCGGATGGCCTGGACACTACGCAATCTGCCTCCGGCCAGGAAAATCGTATCAGATGAATAGAAACTTCGCGATTGCGGCGCGGTATACGATTTGCGGGCGCACGCCATCCTGAAAATACCACGTCGGCTCGGACCAGCCTGTCCATAATTACCTTGCTTTTGCTCCGGTAATCTCCCCACTCTTTCCAGAGAACCAGAACATCGACGGAGGTCCAACGTCCATGTCTGCGCTAAATCGCCGCTCGATCCTTGGTGGCCTTGCTGCCACGCTCGCGACGCCAGCCATCGCCCAAGCACCATGGCCCAATCGGCCGGTCAAACTGATCGTGCCCTACGCGCCCGGTGGGGCGACGGACACCATTGCCCGCCCATGGGCCGACAAACTGAGCCAGGCCTTCGGTCAGCCCTTTGTCATCGAAAATCGCGGCGGCGCAGCTGGGATGATCGGGGCGGAGGCCGCGGCGCGTTCCGCCCCTGACGGCTATACGCTTCTGCACTGCCCTGTTGCGGTGCTGTGCGTCGTGCCTCAACTACGCAAGCTTGGCTGGGAACCGCGCCGAGACCTGGAACCGGTCGGAAGGCTCGGCGATCTGCATTGCGGATTTGTCGTCATCAATTCGCTTGGACTGAATACGCTGGCCGAGGTTATTGATTATGCCAGGAAGAATCCCGGCAAGCTGAGCTACGGTTCGGCCGGCCTCGGCTCGTCATCGCATCTGCGGATCGAGATGCTTAAATGGCGCACGGGAACCGATATCCTGCACGTGCCGTATCGTGGCAGCGCCGACGCGATCAACGATCTTCTGTCCGGCTCGGTTCAGTTGATGAATGAAATCATTGTGCTGCCTCACGTGAAGGCCGGAAAGATGAAGCTGCTGTGCATCAACCATGAGCAGCGGAATCCGGAATTTCCGCAGGTACCGACGCTGACGGAATTGGGGTATCCGAACTCCGACGTGCCGATTTGGGCCGCGATCCAGGTGCCGCGTGGCACGCCGAAGGACATCATCCAGACGATGAACGCCAAGATGGTGGAGATTGCTAAGTCCGAAGACATGACCCGCCGGCTGCGCGAAATCAGTGTGATCTGTCCAACCATGACACCCGAGGAGATCACCGCGTTCACGGAAAAAGACTATATCGCCAACGGTGATCTGATCCGGGCCGCGAAGGTGACCGTGGAGTAGGAATGCAACGCCACGGTCTACCTCTGCCGTGATTCCGCCTTTGTCGATGATCCTTTAGAAGAACACAAAGGATCGAACGACGACATTCTTGCGGCATCTGGCATCCGCGGGTGCTGTCGGGTCGGTGCACGCCGTGTGGAAGGACCAGCGTGAGACGGAGCCATCGGTCACGGAATCATAGCATTTCAGCATCGAAACCTCGTTCGGCTTCTGCTGTGGAAACCAGTACCACTCATGATTGGGGCGATAAGTGAAACGCGTGGTTTCGCCGACCCGGTCGTCGTAGACACGGTAGTTGGTGATGTACGGCTGGTCGGCAAAGGACGGCCAGGCACACAGCACGAATGGGTATTGTTCCACTGTCTCGATCGGTTTGGCCAGGTTGATCGACAGGAAGCGCCGAGCCATCTTGGCATCGGCTTCTTCCTCGGTGTAGTTCTGTGCGCGACCGAAATTTCGTAGATTCTTTGTCAGCAGCTCACGACAGCGCACGCGACCGCTGTTATCGTTCAGGTCGTTGTGAACGAGCATGGCGTAGTTGGCGTTTACGCCGGGGTTTTTTGCGTCCTGGTCTTCGGTCCGGTCACCTGTATAGTCCTTGTCAAATACATCGTGGTTGTAGACCAGGGCATCCGTCGCGTCAGGAAAGAATTCAAGCAGAAGTTTCTCGATTTCCGGATAGAAAACGCGTTCCACCTCGGCCGAATCGTAGATATTGGTGCATTTCGAATCGAGGTGGGCGAGCGACAGCCCCAGCCTGTCCATGCACTCGGGGCTGGTGGGCGACAGCCCCGGGTAATATTCGCCGATACGCCGAGCGTCGCGCAGGACCTGGGGAAAAAAGAGGTCGCGGCGCCGGTTGCACTTTTCATTCTGCCGCAGGATCGTGGCAATGTCGGCGCGCGCAGGGTCCTGCCAGACCGCGTTCGATGGCACGATGGAATAGGTCGGGCGTTCATACACCGTGTATGGCAGCGGCAAGGCGACACCACCCGCGGGAGCATGAAGGCTGTTGGAATCGCGGATATAGGCTACGCATTCGTCGTAGCTGCGAAACGCGAGGCCCCATTTCGTCTTGATCGGACCTGGGGCCGCCTTGTCGATCATGTCGATTACCTGCTGGCCTTCGCCGGCGGCGATCTCGGCAAGCGCATCCTCGATCGCCTTGTAGGTTCCCGCGTCGCCATTTTGGTCGAACGACATATAGGACAGGCCGCCATGCGCGGCGATCGGCAGCGGCTGTCCGGCAGTCCGTTGCAACGTGGGAACATAAGGGGGCGACGCGGGCGTCATCGTGGTGGTGGTATCAGCTGGATCGACCTGGCTCATGGCATACCTCCGGTTTGTTGGAACGTACCGTGGCATATGGGATCGGTGTTCGCCAGCACCAGTGTCCGTCCTATCCGCACGCCGGACGGGAACATTCGTATTGCGACCAGGCAAGTCAGCAGCAGGATTTCTTTCAATCCACCGTCGCACGCGCGATGCTTCTGCGAAGACGCAGATCGCCGGCATGGGTTGCTATGGACAACGCGATCCGAAGAATGATTTCGCGCTACACTTCCCGCCAGACTTTCCCGCGCTTGCGAACCGGATCCAGCAGAGACCAATCGCCCTGGGGCAACGTGTGCCCTTTGGGGAATGGCGGTCGCGCCTCCATGCCCAGCGATGTCATGACGCGGTCGTCGCGGTAATAGCACTGCAACACGATGCGGGTGGTCAGCATCAGATCCATACCGCCTTCGGTGCGCAGCCTGTCGCACGCGGCCTCCCGCTCTGCATCGGGCAGAGCCGTGAAGTTGCCGTCGGCCAGGCGGTCGAGCAGCGCGAGCGTGTTGTGCACGCATGTTGCATCGCGGCCGATCGAGCGCGCGATATCAGCCTGGATCAGCGGGTCATCCGCGCCGGGAACCTTGAATTCCGCACTGGCCGGAATCATGCAGGCTGACATAGCAGCAAGCGTTGCCTTCTCGGCATCGGTCAGGCTTGGATCGCCCCAGCTGGATGCCGGATTGGCCATGGTGCCGGACATGCTGGACTCCCTCAGTCGAACAACGTGGCCAGGCGCTGCTTCATCTGGTCAGCGATGTACAGCGCGAGAGCCTGGATGGTGGAGGTTGGGTTGACGCCGCCCGATGTGGTGAAGACCGAGCCATCAACGATGAACAGGTTCTTTACATCATGCGAGCGACCCCAGCCGTTGATTACACTGCGGTTAGGGTCATCGCCCATGCGCGCGGTGCCCAGAAGATGCCAGCCGCCATTCAGGATCGGACGTTCCACACCGATGTCCCACGCACCAGCCTCGCGCAGGAATTCGGTGGCGCGAGCGATGGCGTGATCCAGCATGCGGTTGGAATTGTCCGAGATCGTGTAATCGATCTTCGGGGCAGGGATGCCGTTCGCATCCTTGAGCACGGGGTCGAGGGTGACGCGGTTATGCGCCTCGGGCAGATCCTCGCAGATCGCTGCGATGTTCAGCCGATGGTTGAATAGTTTCCGATACACCCGATGATGGTCGGCACCCCATGGCAGACGCCCGTTCGCCATCGATTGTTGCGCTTCCAGGATGGCACCGACGCCGCGACCGAACTGCCAGGAATAGCCACGCACGAAGCCACGCGACGGATCCGTCTCATAGAACTCGTGGCTCCATAACGACAGCGGTGGGCCGCGGTTGCCGTCGGTCTCCTCGTTGAAATAACCCCAGATGCTGGCATAGGGATGGAACATCAGATTGCGCCCGACCTGATCCGACGAATTGGCCAGGCCGTTAGGGAATCGTTCGGATTTCGAGTTCAGCAACAATCGTGGTGTGCCGATGCCGTTGGCGGCCATCACCACCACATGGGCCGGTTGGAACTGCTCGATCCCGTCCTTGTCATAGTAGATCGCGCCGTTGGCCATACCGGTCGTCGGGTCGACCGTGATCTCCCGCACGCGCGCACGGGTGCGCAATTCCACGCCGGCACGAATGGCCGCGGGCCAATAGGTGATGTCGGTGCTGGCCTTGGCGCCCTGCGCGCAACCTGCGATACAATGACCCAAGTTGATACACGGCGCACGACCTTCGTATTCACGCGTCGTCACCGCGCAATCGCTCGGCCACCAGTGCCAACCCAGGCGGTTCATCGCTTCCCCGATCATGCGCCCCGATCGGCCCATGGGTAGCGGGTCCATCGGCGGGGTCTTCTGCGGCGGATAGGCGGGGTCGCCGGTCATGCCGGATACGCCGGTCATGCGGTCGTTCTCGGCGAAGAAAGGTTCCAGTGCCGCATAATCCACGGGCCAATCATCGGCGACACCGTCCGCCGACTTCACCTTGAAGTCGGATGGATGCAGGCGCGGATAGTGCGCCGCATAAAGGATGGTGCTGCCGCCGACGGCATTGAAGTTCAACACCTTGATCGGGGAGTTGTCGTCGTTGACCGGATAGTCCGACCACAGCTGACGCCGGTTCGGCGATGTTGCCATGTCGGCGAATTGCCGAGCCTCCCAGTCACGGCCGGTGGAGGGATAGTTGGCCGGGTTTTGCCAATCACCCTGCTCCAGACACAGGATTCGCATCTTGGTGTCGGCCAGCGACCATGCAACCGCGGCGCCGGACGCACCGGAGCCGATGATCAGGACATCCGCGGGTTCGAGCTGTGACATGAGTTTCCTCGGTCGGACTGCTTGGCAAAGGTTAAAGCGCAAACCCGTCGATGGCGGAAGAGGGGTCTGTCAGCACGCGGCCACGGGCCTGTCGGCCTCTGTCGCCTCGATCACGCCGCGCCACAGCTTACGCTCGTGCGGATAGTAGTCCGACACCGGGTAGTGCAGCGTGTGGTTGTTTTCCCAAACGACGACAGTGTTGACCTGCCAGGTCAGGCGGAACTGAAACTCCGGCCGCTGGACATGGCGATATAGTTCCTGCAGCAACGAATCGCCCTCGGGCGTCTGCAACTCGTCTATGTTGCGGCAATAAAGCGGCACGTTGACGAGAAGATATCGCCGCCCATTGCCGGGATCGCGCGCCACCAGCGGATGCACGATGGGTGGAGCCTTGTCCATCGCCTCCACCTGCGCGGGCGTATAGCGGCGCTTGGTGTTCTGCGTGGGTGTCACGCGATGGTTACAGTGCAGCAGGTCAATCCGCTGCTTCATTGCGTCGGACAGCGCATCATAGGCCGTGGCAAGGCAGGCGAACAGCGTGTCACCACCAACCGGCGGCAGCACCTTCGCATACAGGGACAGCACGCGTGTCGGCAGTTCGCGGAACGAGTGGTCCATGTGCCAGTAATTGATCTGCTGTTGCTCGGTGGGTCGGGTATGGATGGACCCGACCTCGGGGGGATGGTTCGCGTCCACCACCATGTCTTCCTTCACCGGCGTTCCGAAAATCCTCAGAAAAGCGGCATATTCATGTGGCGACAGGTCCTGATCGCGAAACACCAGCACCTTGCGATCGGCCAGGGCCGCGCGGATTTCCGCCTGCGCCGCCGCGCTGGCCGTGCGCAGGTCGATCCCGGAAATCTCGGCGCCCAGGGCTGGAACGATCGAACGGGCGCTGAAGTGGGAGTAGGTTCTGACGCCAGTCGCCTCGACCGGACGCAGGGTTTCAAACCCGTGATGACCTGGCTCACCGGCCATCGCATCCAGGCGCTGGATCGCCATGGTGTTGGCTTCTGGCATTTCCTGGTCCTCCGCTTACGGTCGGAAAACAGGTTACATCAGCGCCAGAAAACGTCCAACCCCGCCAGGTGCACGCACACCCGACCGGCGGCGTGCTGTTGCGGACTGCCAGGACCATTGGATAACCTCCTCGCCACGCACATGATCCAGCCAACGACCGACGCAACAAGAACCGAGGAAACCCCATGGCCCACGTTCCCGTCCTTAAGTCGCCCGCCGACCTGACCGGTGATGCCCGCCGTATCGCGGAAAAGATCGTCGATACGCGCAAATCGCTGGAAGGCCCTTTCTCGGTCTGGATGCATGCCCCCGAATGGGCTGAACGCGTTGCCCATCTTGGGACGCTGGTGCGCTGGGAAGGCACGCTGGAACTGCGCATCCGCACGCTCGCTGCCCTTGTCGTCGGCCGCCACTTTCAGGCCCAGTACGTGTGGGGCATTCAGGGCGTGATCGGCGCTGAAAGAAATGTTCCACGTTCAACGATCGACGCAATCCGTGACGATCGCTCCGACGGGATTCCGCCCGACGACCTGCAGATCATCGACTTCACCCGGCAATTGCTGCGCAAGAACCGCGTCGATCACACGCTTGCAAAGGCGGTTCTGGCGCGGCTGGGCGCCGATCAGTATGTGCAACTGACCACGTGCATCGGCTACTACGCGATGCTGGCGATGACGGTGAACGGGGTCGAGCTGGAGCCGAACTCCCGGCACGAAGCACTGCAGGTGTAGTGGCATACGCAGCCATCAGGCGGTCGCCTCCGGGTTGATCACATTGATCGGCGCACCGGCCGCAAAAGCGGTGATCTGGTCGAACACGTCGGCGAACTGAAGGTCGAATTCCTCCATCGTGACGTAGCCGATATGTGGTGTCGCCACGACGTTGGGCAGGTTGATCAGAGCGTCGTCGACATCCCGTAACGGCTCGGCTTCGAACACATCGATCGCCGCCATGCCAGGCCGACCCTCGCGCAACGCCCCAACCAGCGCACCCGCTTCGATCAGCCCCGCTCGGCTTGTGTTCGCCAGAAGCGCGGATGGTTTCATCAGCGCGAGATCGCCGGTCGTCACGATACCTCGTGTCGCCGGCACAAGCCGCATGTGCAGAGACACGACATCGCACGACGCATAGAAAGCGGCCTTGTCGGCGGCAACCGTCCAGCCGTCGCTTGCGGCGCGCGCTCGGGACGCCTCGCGCGCCCAGACCAGAACATCCATACCGAATGCCCGGCCATAGCCCGCGACCACCTCGCCGATTCGGCCTCAGCCATGGATGCCAAGAACCTTTCCGCGCAGCGTATGGCCGACGCCCGCAATCCATGTTCCGGCCTTCAGCGAGGCAACCTGCGCGGGAATCTGTCTGGCCGCCGCAAGGACCAGTGCCCAGGTCAATTCGGCTGCCGCATAGGACGGCGTATCGGAATGCAGATTCGAACAAAGCAGCACGCCGTTTCGGGTGCAACCGGCAACATCGACATGGGGATAGACACTGCGTTGGCTGATCAGGCGCAATCGCGGCAGACGATCGAGCAATGACCCGGGGATACGCGTCCGCTCCCGGATCAGGACCAGCGCCTCGGTCCCCGCCAGGCGAGCAGCGAGAACATCCTCGTCCTCGACGTGATCATTGAAGATTTCGACGTCATGTCCCACGAGCCTGGCGAAGCACGGCAATTGCCGCAGCGTGTCGTGCCAGTCATCCAGGATCGTGACCTTCATGACCGCACCGCCAACAAGGCGCCCACATCGTGATCGCCGGTTCGCGGCCGTGACGGACAGTTCATTGCATGTGCTCGCATGGCGGTTTGCCTCGGACCTCGGCTCGGGAATTTAACCCACGACCCGATCGGGGACAATCGGTGTGACACGACTACGGAATCCTTATGTCCGACCGCTGCATGACGCATCGAACCTTTATGACGGCGAGCGTAAATGAGCCTCCGATGCTTTCCGAACTGAGGTGCATATCATGTTGGACATCGTGTTTCTGGCAACCGGCGTCCTGACGCTGGGTTTGTGCGGGCTGTACGCCGTCGCGTGCGCGCGGTTGTAGCCCATCATGACCTTCGACCTGTTTCTTGGCGGCGTCGTGACGGTCGGGCTGCTGGCCTACCTGGTCTACGCCCTGATCCGACCGGAGAAGTTCTGAACCATGACACTGAATGGCTGGGCTCAGATCGCGCTATATGGCGCGTTGCTGATACTGCTGACGCGACCGCTTGGCGGCTACATGACCGGCGTCTTCGACGGCCGGCGCACCCCGCTCTCGGCGGTGCTGCGACCGATTGAAACCCTGCTGTACCGTGTCGCGGGCGTGCGCGAGGATGATGAACAGCACTGGCTCTCCTATGCCATTGCGATGCTGGCTTTCAGCGCCGCCGGCTTCGTCGTGCTGTACGGGCTGCAACGGCTGCAGGGCGTCCTGCCGCTGAACCCGCAAGGTCTGGCCGGTGTGCCGGCCGATCTGGCATTCAATACATCTGTCAGTTTCGTCACCAATACGAACTGGCAATCCTATGTGCCTGAAAGCACCATGAGCTATCTGGTGCAGACGCTGGGGCTGACGGTGCACAATTTCGTCAGCGCCGCGACCGGCATCGCCCTCGCAATAGCCCTGATCCGTGGCTTTTCCCGGCGATCCGGCCGCACCATCGGCAACTTCTGGGTCGATCTGACGCGCTGCACGCTGTACGTGCTGCTGCCGATATCGATCGTCGCGGCGCTGGTGTTCGTCTGGCAGGGTGTTCCGCAGAACCTGAATGCCTATACGCCGGTCACGACGCTGGAAGGCGCGTCGCAGATCCTGGCCCAGGGTCCCGTCGCCTCGCAGGAGGCGATCAAGATGCTGGGTACCAACGGCGGCGGCTTCTTCAACGCCAACTCGGCGCATCCGTACGAGAACCCAACGGCGCTGACCAACCTGATCCAGATGCTGCTCATCTTTTCGATCGGTGCGGCATTGACCAACGTGTTTGGCCGCATGGTCGGGAACGAGCGTCAGGGGTGGGCGATCTTCGCGGTGATGGGTCTGTTGTTCGTGACCGGAGCTGCGACCCTGTACTGGGCCGAGTCGAGCATGCATCCTGCCCTGGCCGCGCTGCCGATCGACGTTGCAGGCGGCAACATGGAAGGCAAGGAGGTACGGTTCGGCATTGCCAACTCTGCGTTGTTTGCAACGATCACCACCGATGCATCGTGCGGCGCGGTCAATGCGATGCATGATGCGCTGACGCCGTTGGGCGGCATGGTCGCGCTGGTGAACATGATGCTGGGCGAGATCATCTTCGGCGGTGTCGGTTCCGGGCTGTATGGCATGCTGCTGTTTGTGGTGATCGCGATGTTCGTCGCCGGGCTGATGGTCGGACGCACGCCGGAATATCTGGGCAAGAAGCTCGAAGCCCGGGAAGTGAAGATGGCGATGCTGGCCATCCTGGTGCTGCCGCTGTCGATCCTCGGCTTTACCGCCCTGGCCGTGGTTCTGCCCGCCGGTACCGCGGCGATAGCGAATGCCGGCCCACACGGCTTCTCCGAGGTGCTGTATGCTTATGTCTCGGCCACTGCCAACAATGGCAGCGCGTTTGCTGGCCTATCCGCGAACGCGCCCTACTGGAACGCGACTCTTGGCATTGCGATGATGATCGGACGGTTCCTGGTCATCGTCCCGACACTTGCCATTGCCGGCTCGCTCGTCCGCAAGAAGATCGTTCCGGTCTCGTTTGGCACGTTCCCGACCGATGGGCCGCTGTTCGTCGGCCTGGTCATCGGCGTGATCCTGATCACCGGCGGCCTGACCTTCCTGCCTTCCCTCGCGCTCGGCCCCATCGTCGAACATCTATCGATGCAGGCTGGCATTCTGTTCGCGACAGGTTCCTGACATGACCCACTTCCGTACGCACACCACGATGCTGGACCGGGCGATCCTGCTGCCGGCCATCACACAATCGTTCCGCAAACTCGATCCGCGCCTGATGGTGCGCAACCCCGTGATGTTCGTCGTCCAGGTCGTGGCGACGCTGACCACGATCCTGTTCATTCGTGATGTCGCAGCAGGTGGCGTCAACCTCGGCTTCACCCTGCAGATCGTCATCTGGTTGTGGATCACCGTGCTGTTCGCCAACTTCGCCGAGGC
>CAYZKM010000006.1:0-30134 GCA_964478525.1 uncultured Bifidobacterium sp. | reverse complement strand
GAGACCGGCGTGCAGCGCACCATCCAGCGGACATGCGAGGCGATGAAGGCTGCCGGCATCGATGACCCGACCGATATCGAGCGGGTGCGTGCCCTGGGCGTGCTCGACCTGCCAACCATCCAGAAGAAGGCGAACCTGCACTTCTCGCTGACGCTTGATTTGTTTGGCAATGAAATCAGCACCAACGCGGCCAACGCCTTCAATGCCGGCATCAAGGGGCGCTATCGGGAAGACAAGCTGACCGACGATCATCAGTTGCTGTCGGCGACCTATCCGGTGCTGCGGCTGCGGGACGGGCGGATCGTGCAGGAAGATGTGCCGGCGCTGTCGGCGCTGAACATGCGACTGCGTGACGATTTCGTGGAGGATACGGCCGCGGGCGTGGCGCGCTGGAATCGCGTGCTGGAACGGGCCAATGTGCCGTTCCGCCTGACGCTGCCCCATGTCGCGTTCAACCGGCAGATCGGTGAATTCGCGGCGATCCATACCGACGACAAGGGCAATCTGCTGACCGCGGCGCAGTGGGCGGCGTCGCATGATCTGTACCTGCCCTCGGTCGACGACAACCGGTTCATCGCCAGCCTGATGAAGCCGAGCCGGGAGCGGGGGGTGTATGCGGGATGGATTGCGCCGCCGCGCATCGGCATTGACAACATGCCGGGCGACTTCGAATACGTGAAGATCGAGGGATAGGGTGGACGTGACATGCTGGCCCGACCAGGCGCCAGCATGTCATCAAGCGTGTTGAGCGACGAACTGTTCCAGCCAGTGAATGGTGTACTCGCCTGACTGGAACTGCGGATCGTCGACGATTCGGCGATGCAGCGGGATCGTCGTCTGTATTCCCAGAACCGCGAACTCATCCAGTGCTCGGCGTAGCCGGTTGATCGCGTCGGCCCGGGTCGTGGCGTGCACGATCAGCTTCGCAATCATGCTGTCGTAGAACGGCGGCACGTAATAGCCGGAATACAGCGCCGAATCGATGCGAACGCCCAGGCCACCAGGTGCATGAAACGTCGTGACCCGGCCCGGCGTGGGCATGAAGGTATTGGGATCCTCGGCGGTGATCCGGCACTCGATGGCATGGCCGCTGAAGACGATATCGGCCTGCGTGTAGCCGAGGGGATTGCCGGCCGCGATGCGGATCTGTTCCCGCACCAGATCGACGCCGCAGATCATCTCGGTCACCGGATGCTCGACCTGCAGGCGGGTGTTCATCTCGATGAACGCGAAATGTCCGTCCTGGTACAGGAATTCGAGCGTGCCGGCGTTCCGGTAGCCAAGCTTTGACAGCGCCGCGGTGGCGGTGGCGCCAAGGGCATCGCGCTGTTCGGCGGAGATGGCCGGGGAACCGGCTTCTTCCAGCAGCTTCTGATGGCGCCGCTGCAGCGAGCAGTCACGCTCTCCGAAATGCACGACATTGCCGTGCGCATCGGCCATGATCTGCAGTTCGATATGGCGCGGCTTGTCGAGGTACTTTTCCATATAGACGGCGTCGTTGCCGAATGCCGTCCGCGCCTCGGTCCGCGCGACGCGGAATGCTTCCTCGATTTCCGACGGGTCGCGGGCCACTTTCATCCCGCGCCCGCCGCCGCCGGCAGCCGCCTTGATCAGCACCGGGTAGCCGATCTTCCCGGCCACGTCCCGCGCGGTTTCCAGGTCGGGCAGCGCTCCGTCCGAGCCGGGGACGAGCGGGACACCAAGCTGTGCCATCGCCGACTTGGCGGCGATCTTGTCGCCCATCATCCGAATATGTGCGGCGGACGGACCGATGAAGGTCAGGCCATGCGCCTCCACCATTTCAGCGAAGCCGGCGTTTTCCGACAGAAAGCCATAGCCGGGATGGATGGCATCGGCGCCGGTAATCGACGCCGCCGACAGGATCGCGGGAATGTTGAGATAGCTGTCCCGCGCCGGCGGTGGGCCGATGCAGACAGCCTCGTCCGCCAGCCGGACATGCATGGCTTCGGCGTCGGCGGTGGAATGCACCGCCACCGTCGGGATGCCCAGTTCGCGGCAGGCCCGCTGGATGCGGAGTGCTATCTCACCGCGGTTGGCGATCAGGATCTTCCGGAACAACGGCTCATTCCAGAATCATCAGGACTTCGCCGTATTCCACCGGCGCGCTGTTTTGGACCACAATCCTGGTGATGGTGCCGGCTTTCGGTGCCTTGATCTGGTTGAAGGTCTTCATCGCCTCGATCAGAAGCAATGTCTGGCCGGCCGCAACCTGCTGGCCCACCGAGATGAAATTGGCCGCGCCGGGTTCCGGTGCCAGGTAGGCGACGCCGACCATCGGGCTGGTCACCGCGCCGGCGTGCGAGGCCAGATCGTCGGACGCTGCCGGGGCCGCTACAGCGGGTGCGGCGGCGGTCGACGGAACCGCGATGGTCACGGCCTCGGTCGGGGCTGTGGCACGAACGACACGGATCCGGCTGTCTTTGTCGGCGATTTCAATTTCGGTCAGGCCGGTCTCGGCCAGGACGGCGGCCAGCGCACGAATGGAGTCGGGATCGATCGGAATGCGGGTCACGCACGTTCCTCCAGAAGGTCGGCCATCGCCTGCAACGCCAGGCCGTACCCGCGAATGCCCAGGCCGCAAATCACGCCGACGGCGGCCTTGGACACGTACGAGTGCTGACGGAATTCCTCGCGGCGATGAATGTTGGTGATATGGACCTCGATCACAGGCAGCTCGCTCGCCAGCAAGGCATCGAGGAGCGCGATGGAGGTCGTTGTATATCCTGCCGGATTTATCACAATACCGGCCGCGCGGCCCCGGCACTCCTGAACCCAGGTCACCAGCTCACCTTCTCCGTTGGTCTGGCGGAAATCGATCGCCAGACCCAGGGATTCGGCGGTTTCGGCGCAAAGCTGCTCGACATCATCCAGGGTCGCGCGGCCGTAGATATGCGGCTGGCGCAGCCCAAGCATGTTGATATTCGGGCCATTCAGGACCGCGATCAGCGGGCGGGTGTCGGAACTGGACATGATCCTTGCCGTAGCATAGGCGGCGTCGTTGGTCCAATCCGGCCCGGCCTCGCAATCATTGGGGAAATGGGGGGAAATGGATGGCCAGACCGCCAGCGCGGTCCGCTGCGAGTGCCCTGACGTTGCCGCGCGGGCGGGAGCGGACCATACTCGGGCCATGCAAGGATCGTTGACGATAACGCTGAACGGCGAGGCCCGGGTGTTCGAGACGCCGGCGGGTGGGCGCCTGTCGGTACTTGGTCTGCTGACGCAACTTGAACTCGACGCACGCAAGGTCGCGGTGGAGCGGAACGAGGAAATCGTGTCCAAATCCCGCTATGCCGAGACCGTTCTTGCCAGCGGGGACTCGCTGGAGATCGTGCATTTCATCGGTGGAGGCTGAAGATGGATGGCGGAATCGCTGGCGATGACACCTGGACGGTCGCCGGACACAGCTTTCGCTCGCGGCTGATCGTCGGAACCGGGCGGTACAAGGACCTGGAGGAGACAGGCGCGGCCATCGAGGCCAGCGGCGCCGAGATCGTGACCGTCGCGGTCAGGCGCGTGAACCTGTCGGATCCCAAGGCGCCGATGCTGCAGGATTACGTCGATCCGAAGAAATACACCTATCTGCCGAACACCGCCGGCTGCCACACCGCCAACGAGGCGGTGCGGACCCTGCGGCTGGCGCGGGAGGCCGGGGGTTGGAACCTGGTGAAGCTTGAGGTTCTGGGTCCGCCGCCGCTGCTGTACCCCGATATGCAGGGCACGTTCGAGGCGGCGGAAGCACTGATCAAGGACGGCTTCGACGTCATGGTCTACTGCGCCGACGATCCCCTGGCCGCGAAGCGGCTGCAGGACATGGGCTGCGTGGCGATCATGCCCCTCGGCGCCCCGATCGGGTCTGGCCTTGGCGTGCAGAACCCGGCCATCCTGACCATGATGATGGAGCACATCACCGTGCCGTTCCTGGTCGATGCCGGGGTCGGAACGGCGTCCGATGCGACGATCGCGATGGAGCTGGGATGCACGGCGGTGCTGATGAACTCGGCGATCGCGCATGCCAAGGACCCGATCCGCATGGCGAAGGCGATGAAGGCCGCGGTCGAGGCTGGTCGTCTGGCCTATCTGGCCGGGCGGATGCCGCGTCGCATGGGCGCCGACCCGTCCAGTCCGCTGGCTGGGCTGATCCGCTAGACGGACCGTTCCAGCGGCCAGACAAACAGAACCGAGGAAGCGCGATGCAGATCCAGGCGGCGGTTTTCCGCAAGGTGCACGAACCCCTGACCGTCGAGACCATCGAGATCGACAAGCCCTGGGGGCGCGAAGTCCTGGTCCGCACGGTCGCGACCGGCGTTTGTCATAGCGATCTGCACGTCGTGGATGGGTTGGGGCGGTATCCGCTCGATCGCCCCTTCGTTCTCGGCCATGAAGGCGCGGGCATCGTCGAGGCGGTCGGTGCCGACGTGACCACCGTGCGTCCCGGAGACCACGTCGTCGCGTGCCTGTCGGGATTTTGCGGCACCTGCCAGCAATGCCTGGGCGGTCATCCCAACCTGTGCATCGGTGGCGTCGTCACCCGGTCGGAAACCGTGTCGCCGCGCCTGTCGCAAAGCGGCGGGCTGGTGCGTCAATTTGCCGGAATCGGCAGCTATGCCGAGAAGATGCTGCTGCACGAGAATTCGCTGGTGCGGATCGATCCCGACCTGCCGCTGGATCGGGCCGCCCTGGTCGGGTGCGGCGTACTCACTGGGGTTGGCGCGGCCCTGCGCTCCTCGGGCCTGCAAGCCGGGCAGACCGTCGCGGTCTTCGGCTGTGGCGGGGTCGGACTTTCGATCATCCAAGGCGCGCGGATCGGTGGCGCGCGCCAGATCATCGCGGTCGACATGTTCGACAGCAAGCTGGAAATGGCGAAGGCCATGGGTGCGACCCACACGATCAACTCGACCCAGGACGATCCGCCGAAAGCAGTGCGCGGCATGACCGGTGGAGCCGGCGTGGACCACGCGTTCGAGGCCGTGGGTCTTTCGATCCTGGCCCGCCAGGCGATCGAGAGCCTGGCCATCCGGGGCACGGCGACCATCGTCGGCGTATTGCCGCCTGATGCGATGATCGAGTTTCCGTGGATGGCGATCCGCCCGGAATGTCGGGTGCAGACGTCGCGGATGGGGTCCAATCAGTTCCGCACCGACATTCCGACCTATCTGGAATTCTATCGCCAGGGCCGGCTGAAGCTCGATGAGATGGTCAGTCGCCGCGGACCCTTGAGCGATATCAACGAAGCCTTCCGCGCCATGAAGGCTGGCGAGGTCGCGCGGACTGTCCTGACCTTCGACTGACCTACGCGCCCGCGTAGGGCGTATCTGCCAGTGTCAGCGGCACCATCGTCGTCGCCAGGGGATAGTCGAGGGTCCAGCTTGACCCGAGCTGGGCCTCGATCTCCCACCCGGCGTCCCGCGGGCGGGCCGATGTGTTGTCGGTGACCGCGTTCCCTCGCCCGATCGAACCGCCGCCGTACGGGTAGTGCAGGGCACAGGCGCCTGAACCGTTCTGCAGCGGCTGGCTCAGCGTCAGCAGCAACTGCGTGGCGTTTTGCCGCTGGCACGCCGTGGCGGGCACCAGGCGACCTGACCCAGCGGCCATGTCGCCGTCCGACACGGTGAAGCCTTTCCCAACGGCGGCCTGTCGCGGAATCACCAGATCGTTGCCGGCATCGTGCTGCACCGTCACGACGATCTGTGTGCTGGACTGCCGGTAGGCATGGACGATCCGAGGACCGCCGGACGCCGGGATCGTTGCGGGCAGGGTCGTCACCGAGTCGCCATAGCCGGACCCCAGCAGGGACCGGGCGACCACCGGTGCGGCCAGGCGCGCCAGGCGGCGATTGTCCTCGGTGTCGCGATGACTGGAATCGCCGCCAGTGGCTATGCCCGATGCCTCATCCCACGCCGAGCCGCGGGGATTGGTGTCGGTGGTCTGGGGGTTGCCGATCGTGATGTTGTTGGCGTGGTCCTGCGCCAGAGACAGGACAGCGCGGCGATGCATGGCGGTGCCGGCATCGGTGCCGTAGGGAATCGCGCTCCACCAGATCAGCGGCAGCTGCGCGGCGGGCTTGCCGGCCATCGCGCGTTCCAGCGTCAGAAACCGACGGGCCGCCGCCGAGAACGTCGTCAACTCGTCCGCATTGCGCAGGCTGTCGGTTTCATTCCATGGCCAGACCAGGGCGCACAGGTCGTCCCGGTCCTCGACACTCAGGCCTTGTATCGCGGCCTGCACGGCAAGCCCATCCGCGCCGAGAGCCCATTGGTCCGCCGGCGTGCCATTCTGCGGGTCGGTGACGAAGCTGCCCGGGTACGCGCCACCGACCGCGGCATACAGGCCGTGCCCGCTTTGCATCGTATAGCTGGAAGGGTTGCCGCTGGTCGCGAGGATGTTGCTGGCCAATGCGCCGAGATGCCACCTGACGCCTTGCGCCAGCAGGTCGGCGGCCCCGTCGTTCAGGGCGTAGTTGAGGGCGTTCGACTGCCCGTTGATCACCAGCAGCAATCCCTTCCGCGTCCCACGCACCCAGCGCGAGGCCCGGCCCAGCAAGGTCGAGACATTCTGGTCTGATATGGCGGTCGACCAGGCCGCCGCCTCATGAAACCAGCACTGCGCCGACCCCATGAACTGGCCACTGTGCAGCAACAGGGTCTGGCCGGCCGGCGTGGTCGGCATCGGGTTGATCGCACCGGTGGTGACGCGCATATCGTCCAGCCAGACATCCACGCCGGCGCTGGGTGCGTAACGAATGATCACCGAGTGCGTGTGTCGGCGATCGAGTGCACTTGTCAATACGACCGGCGCCGACCCTGGGAAAAGAGTCAGTCGGGCGCTGGCGCCCGTACTGTCGGCTTGCAGGATTGGCAGGCCATTCCAGCTGGCCAGGGTGATCGGGTCGCTATCCCGCCCCGAGGCCTGCCGTCGATTGGGCCGGGACCACACGAGGAACCAGGTCCAGGCCGAGCCTGCGGGAAAGCCGATATTGGCGACGCGGAAACCTTGGTCGGGATCCAGGCAAGGCGACAACGTGCCGCTGCTGGTAACGACCTGACCCAGGCCGCCCAAGCTTCCCGACAGATGTGCATGCGCGGCCGGCAGCCGGCCCGTGCTGTTGAAAGACCACGAGGTGAGTGCCGGTCCGCTCGTGAAACGGCTTTGCACCTGGCTGACGGGGCTGCGCCACGCGGTAACAGGCGCGCTGTCTGACCCCACCAGGTCCGCCAGCGATGACGCATCCCACCATCCCGCGATACCGGAGATCGTATCCAGCGGGATACCAGGGTCGGGTGGCGTCGCGCTGGCATTCGCCGAATCGAGGGGACTCAGGAGGCCGACTCTGCCATTGCCCAGGCCCATGATCTGATTCGGGCCGACCAGGACGATGCTCATTTACTGCACCGTGAACGACGTTGGCCACACGGTGGTCGCGCTGCCATCGGTGCCCTCGACCCAGGCATACCAGGTGCCGGCAGTCGCGGGCGTCGCGACATAGGCGCCCCACAAGGTCGCATTGACCTGCAGTGCCGCGGTCCAACTGCTCGGCCGGGTCGTCGCCGATGTCGAGAACCCGAACCGCACGGCTGCGTCGCCTGGCGTGACGATTGCATTTACGCCGATGGCACCCACCCCATGGGTGTATGGTCCGACCGGCACCAGGTTCCATTGGATGGAGGTGACCGCGCCGGTCTGGGCCAATGTCGTGGCCGTGGCCGTGGCGCTCGCCGGCCCTGTGCCGCCGCTGTTGACCGCGAGTACCCGGAAATCATAGCCGGTGCCAGCCGTGAGGCCTGTGACCACGCGCGTCAGGCTGGTCAGGCCGGTCAGGCTGTTTGCCCAGACCGAGGTACCGGACAACCGATACTGCAATGTGTAGCTGACAACAGTCCCGCCCGAGCTGGGTGCGGACCATGCCGCAGCGATCGTATCCGTCCCCTGCGTTGTCGCCGAAACGTTCGTCGGTTGTCCGGGGACCGCAACGCCGGTTGCGGTCGAGGCCGCCAGGATATCCGACAGCGCACTGCTGCCGCCGGCGTTCGATGCGACAACCGCAATTTCATACGCCGTGCTGGGGGTCAATCCGCTGACGGAACAGGACAGGTCGGCCAGGCCAGTTGCCGCGACTGTCCAGTTCGAGCTTCCCGCCACGCGATATTCCACGGCATAGGCAAAGGGCGCAGACCCGGCCAACGGAGCTGACCATGTCAACGAGATCGAACTCGCCGTAACGCCCGTCGCGACCAAGGCGCGAGGGACACCGGGCTGCACTGCCTCGACCGACGGATTGCTGATGCTGGCATAGACGACGTTGCCGGACGAAAAGGACAGGCATCGCAGCAGGCATGACTGCCCCGCCGCCAGCGTGGTCAAGCCAGACGCCGAGCGGATACCGGCTGCGAACGTTACGATACCCGTGCTGAGATTGATGACTTCACAATGGAAGCCGGTTCCCATATTCGCGAGGATCGGGGTCAACAGCACCGGTTGGGAGCAGACGAGAATCCGTCCGTTATGAACGGTCCCATCGAGGGCGGTATCAGTCGAGATTTCCACCGTTGCGATGCGGGTGGTAGGCAGCTTCGTCTGGATCCACGTCCAGACACCGGCCAGTGTCTGTCGCGACATCATGTTGCCGTTCTGCGCAACCCACAACATATCGCTGTCGCCGGCCGCCGCCGCCGCCGCCGCTTGGTCGATCGTCGTTCCGCGCAGCAGATCGGACAGGGCAACCGACCGGCTCGATCCGCTGCGTGCGATCTGCACCAAATCTGTGGCCGAGACGGACGACACCCGCGGCATCGTCGAAATGTCCACCGTCCCGTTTGCCCCGATCTGCTCGGCGGTAGGCCATACCGCCGAGATCGTTCCGGATTCGTTAATCGTGATATGTGTGCCTGCCGCGTGCAGGCTGCGCATCATTGGAGCAGGAACGGTCAGCATCTGACCGTCGCGGCTGACGACGATGCGATCAGTGGCTGCGAGCGTCGCGTCGGGCGTCAGTGCGCGGAGTGGGCTGTCGGCGGTCGTCAATGTCCCGTTGTTCAGCACCAGTCCTGCACCGATGTTCACGCTCTCGGGGCCGCCGGGCCCGATGCTCGATCGGCCGAGCAGCGTTCCGGTATCGATTTGGATGGCGGGCTGCACGTCGGCAAGCAACGCACCGACGGATGTAGCACGCGCCACGCCTTCCTGGCTGATGGGTATCTCGTCGGATGTGGCGATCGTCGCTGCAATGGGCAATTCAGAAATGGTGGGCATGACAGCCTCGATACGATGGGGGGCGGACTTGGGGACGCTGGGCGGGCGGGCCTGCCTACGCGGCGACCTGCGTGCCGCTGCAGACCGATATCCAGCGCAGCCCGTCATAGAAGACTTCGACACCGGTTCCGGCGCCGGCGAGGTCCGCCGGCTTGCGCCCGTTCGTCGCGAACGCCTTTGCGCCCGCCGTAGCGGATGCGGGCAGGTTCGCCACCAGATACGATGGCAAGACCGGCGGGGCGCCGAAACGTGGACCCATGGAATTGGAACGGAACACCTCGCGCCAGGTGGAGACGCCATCCGAAACGATATGGTACCGGTCGTTCTGACGCAGGGTAACGGGCGCCAGGTCGATCAGATCGTTGGTATTTGGCGCGATCGAGACTGTGCCGGAACCCAGGGCGGAGAACGTGAAGCCAGTGCCTGCGGCGACGGTGTTGGCGGCTGGCAGTGTCACGGTATAGACACTGCTGCCCACGAGGAAAATGATGTTGCCTGCCAGATAGGCGTTCAGCGTGATGTTGGCGCTGACGACGTTCTGCCAGCCAACCGACAGGCCCTTGCCGACGGCATAGGACAGCACACCCTGATACCAGCGCAGCGTCCCGGTGGCGCTGTCGAAAGCCAGCTTGTTGCTTGCGGTCGGTTCGAAGGCGATCGCGTGGCCCGCAGCCATGCGAATGGCAGCGGCGCCGGAAAGTTGTTGTGACGCTGTGGTGTCCAGGACGGCGGTCGCGAACGGAATCCCGATGTTGAAGACCTTGTACGTCTTGCCGCTGGAGCCGCTGGCGAGATACACCCCGATAACGTTGGCGACTTCCACTGGCGCGCCGTTCGGATCGTGTTGCGCAACGACCAGTGATTGGATTTGCCGGTTACGCGCGTCGTCCGCGCCATTGCCAACCCAGTCCATCTCGACCACAAGCGAGTCGTTTACCCAGCTGGACGGCTTGCCTGTGACGTCGCGATACTCGAGGCATGCGGTCCAAAGTTCCGGCTGTGGATATGGCGCCCCGTTTGCATCGGTCGCAACCACCTGACGAACGGTCTGGACATACCGTGCGACATGCTGCGCAGGATTGGCGGAATCTGGCGTGGAGATCCCGGACCAGATGATGCGATCGAGCCCGCCCCAGACGAAGTTTGCTGGACTGTTATAGATGATCGTATCGCTGCGACTGTTGGCCAGCACCGACGCCGAACCACCGTTGTGGTTGACGATCAAAGAGGTGTGGAGGGTCGAAAAATCCGTCGTCTGCGACTGCCCTTGGGACACGGAAACGCTTTGCCCGGTGTGTCCGACAACCACGCCAGGCAGAATGATCGTTGATGGCCCCGTTCCCGTTGGGATCGCGTCACCCAGCACGGAGCCAGTGCTGGTGACGGTTCCGTCGACGATCCACTTCACCCGCTTGGTCAGCGAGATTCCCCAAGCGCCGGGTGACTGCACAACGGCGGTCCCATTCGGGACATAGATTGCCGACCCCGCTGGTGCAGCTTGATAGGCAGCCTTGAAGGCCGCTGTATCATCGGTGACGCCATCCAGCTTTGCATTGTACGGCGGAAGCGTGACATTCAATACGCGATCACGCCCGGGGTTCGCGTCCACGTACCGCTTTGTGGCGGCGTGCTGTGTCAAGGTCGGGTCGCTGGCCAGAACCAACGATCCTGACAGGGTTCCGCCTGCAAGCTTCAGCGACGCATCCAGACCAGTATCGACATATTGCTTGGTCGCGGCTTGCAGCGAGGTTGTGGGATTCCCCGCCAGCACCAGTGGTCCTGTCAGCGTTCCACCCGCTGCCATGGGTGACGCGACTTGACGATCGACATACTGCTTGGTTGCAGCCTGCAACGACGTGGTTGGGTCGGCCGCCAGCGTCAGGCTGCCTGTCAGCGTACCCCCCGCCTTTGGCAGGCCCTGCCCGGGTAGCGCGTCGACATATTGCTTCGTCGCGGCCTGCATGGGCAGTGTTGGGTCGGATGCCAGCACCAGAGCGCCCGTCAGCGTGTCGCCTGCGCGCGTAAGTTTGGCATCCACGTACTGCTTTGTGGCCGCCTGCAGGGAAGCAGATGGATCGGTCGCCAGCACCAAACCGCCGGACATGGTGCCGCCGGCCTTTGCCAGCGTGGTCCCGACCTGCGTGTCGACATAGCGCTTGGTGGCGGCATGGCCGACTGCTGTCGGGTCCGCGGCGAGCGTCAGCTGCCCGACCATTGTGTCGCCGGCGCGCTGCAGCCGAGCATCCACATATTGCTTGGTTGCTGCCTGCATGGCGGTCGAGGGATCGCCAGGCAGCGCGAGTGCGCCCGACATGGTGGCGCCCGCCAGGGGAACGGTGTCACTGCGTAGCGTATCGACATAGCTCTTGGACGCCGCATGCGCCGGCAAGCTGGGAACGCCCGCCAGGCTGAGGCTACCGGTCATCGTTCCGCCAGCCTTGGAAACCGAAGTTTGAACCTGGTCGTCAACATAACCTTTGGTGGCGGCATGCGGCGAAGCGGTCGGCGCAACTGACAACGTCAGCTGGCCGGTCATCGTCGCGGCACGGATGTCGCGATCACATCGGCGAGCCTGGAGGAGGTCGCCGATCCCGTCGGGACAATAACCGTCTGCGAGATGTCGATATTCGGAACCGATGTCAGCCCGCTGAGCAGCTGACGATAGGTCACCGAAACATTCTTTCCGTCCTGGCTCACCGCAATCAGGTCGCTCGTGCTCGGCACCAGCCCAGCCGGCTGTGAGGCGACCGAGAAGCCACCGCCTGCGGCAGACAACGTGCCGCCGGACATCACGAGATTGTCGCCGATTGCGATAGTTTCGGGCGATCCTGTCGTCTTGCTGGAGCGTCCGAGCAGTGTTCCCGCCGTAGGGGTCAGCGCGGTCTGCATGCCGGCAAGAAGCTGCGTTCGGGTCAGTTTTCGCGTGATGCCGCTTTGACTGATCAGAATCTCGTCGGAGTCGGTCGCTGCGGTTGCTGAAGGAAGCTGTGAGATTGTGGGCATGAAATGAACGCTCCAGCAGCCTCGAAATGGAGGCGCGCGACTGCGGCTTGCAACAATTTAAGTCGAAGAGTCAGATCGCCTCGACCGTCAGGATACGGCCAGAACCGGGTTCCCATTCTGGTCGGTCAACATCAGCCCACCATCCAGTTGAATGGCGTTGGCTGGAACGCCCGCGGTCGACAGGCTGAGGACCGGCAGCAGGACGCTGCGCTGAATGGCTCGTCCGCTCCCGGTCTTGATGCCGAGCGTCACAGTATAGACAGTATTGGCGACACCGCCGGACAGCCACAGCACGACGCGACTGCCGTCTGCGATGTTGCTGCTGATCGCCAGACCGTCCGCGGTATCGGGCGTGATCGTGACATCGACTGACGCGATCGAGTCGCCATCGTTACCAATGATCGCGGGCCTGATGTCGAACTGATAGTCCAGCGTGTCCCGCGGGTCCTTCGCTGCCCAATTCAAAGGTGGTGGTGCCGAGATGGTGGAACCTCGTGGCACCGGAACGAAGGCGTCCAGCACCGCGATACGGCTGTCGCTGGGTCGCCAAAGATGCGCAACTGGCGTGGTCATCTCGTTTGTCCCCCGTTGAGTGGAATGAAAAATTCGGGAACGCGTGAGAACAAGGACATCGCGCCTACCACCGGACCACGACCATGCCGGCCCCGCCGGCGGCTCCGTCGTATCGTGTCACACCATCGGCGCCGGTCCCGGCACCGGATGCACCGCCGCCCGGAAAGGTTCCGGCAACCCCTGTGGTGCCACTGTTCTGCGTTCCGCCCATCGGCGCCGCGCCGCCCAGACCACCCTGCCCGGCCACCGCGGCCTGGCCAGCAGAGCCGGTCAGGACCACATCACCGCCAACGCCGACACCGGGCGGGGTTGCGCCATGGACAGGCACCGTAACGCTGGCGAGATAGTTCAGCGCGCCGCCGGTGGCGCTGACGAACGTTCCGAAGGCGGAACTCCCTCCGGGGCCGGGATGCACCCCTCCGACGGTCCCTGCCGCTCCTCCGGCGCCGACGGTGATGGAAACTGACTGGCCCGGGACGAGGCCGGTGACCCGTTTGCGGGCATAGCCGCCACCCGACCCACCGCCGGCGCCCGAACCGGACACGGAAGCATAGCTGCCGGACCCGCCACCCCACACTTCCACCTCGACCTGCGATACTCCGGCGGGCACGACGAAAGTGTCAGACGCCAGGAATGTGCGAACGCCCGATCCAAAGCCTGGATGCAGGGTCGGGATTTTCCAGCCGATGAAAGGCGCGGTCGGATAGGTCGAAATCGCGCTGTTTGCCACCGATGACTGGCCGTAAGAGACCGTGATGACGTGCAGTCCGACCCAGCCATTGTCCACCGGTGGCGTGGTCTGCGTGCCGATCACCGCGGGCACACCTGCTTTCAACTGTAACTGGGCCTTCTGAGACCGTAACGTATTCTGCGGAAGACCGGAATTCGTCGGCCCGCTGTAGGGCTGCGCCGGGTTGGCGGCGTTGTAGTACGGCAGGACGACGGGGTTGGAATCGGCTTCCTGGAAAGCGGCCTGAATCAGATAGTTCACAGCAAACCCCGACGTCGTCGGGGCGGCCAATGTGAACGTCGTCGGCGCCAGGTTGATGCCCATTTTCACGACGGGACTGTTCGAATCCGGCAGCAACGACCCGTACGCCAGCGGGTCCACGACAGTGATCTGGCTGATGCTGCCTGGCGCGACGACAATACCCATCGATGGTGGTGTGGTCGCTTGGCAGCCGAGTCCGTCGACGCATGGGTTGTCGCCCAGTACGGCCCGAGCCAGATATCCAATGGCGATCATGGTGTTGCGATTGACGGCGAGCAAGTCTGTATCGAGCGGAATACTGCCCGGGTAAACTAGTGTACGATCCATGAATTCCTCGGCTGATAGGGTGTGCTACCCGGTGATGCGGATCCACGCTGTGGTGGCGACGGGCAACACCCGTTTGACAGCTTCGACGATGTCCTCGTCCTTGACGCCGCCGCGGACAACCGTGATATCGCAGTAGTTGGAATAGCCGTTGTTGTAGCCGCCATAGCCCCACCCGATGGAAGCGGTACCGCTGCTGCGATGCGGCCGATGGGCGGTGACGAAGACCTGAAAGGGATGCGCCAGGCTGCCCCAGCCCCCGGTGATGCCATAAGCCAGGCCGGTGGTCTGTTGTACACCACGCTGCGCATATGCGCCTGTATCGGCACTGCGCCCAGGCTCAAAAATGTCTGGCTGACGGTCGGTCAGATCGACGAGTGCGCGGGAAATGGCTGCTCGCGTCGCTCGCTCTCGCAGCAGCTCCTGCAGAAGGCGGACGCGATACGCGTCGTCGGGTTCGCTGGAGCGGCGTGGCATGAGGGTGCCGAAGAAGTCCAGCGCGATGGCGTCTAGCCATCCACCGGACGCCGTGCTGACGTGGAGCTGGTCCTTCGCATAGACGATGGTCGTGTACAGTGTTGTCCACGCCTGCCCCAATGCTTGAAGCACCGTATCCAATACGGGCGCTTCGTCGCCGAACCAGCCGTCCGGAAGAACCGCGCGGAGCCGTCTGACGATATCCGAAAGATCACCTGTCATCCTAGGACACCGCGACCAGGTCGGCCTTGACGACCGTCCGCACAGCCGGAGTCAGGTCTGCGGGCTGGCCGTTGACGGTGATCGACGAGATGTTAACGACGTCCGTCGACGCGCCATAGCCGATCTGTGCAATTCGAGTTATCGACAATGTGGCACCGATGGGAAGCGAGTTGATGTAGTTGGTCACCGCGAAGGTAATCGCGTTGCAGGTGTCCCGAATCTGCGTGGCCGCCGTCGATCCGATTGATACGTCCATCGTCACATCCACCGGGACCACAATCGGTGCGACCACTGAAAATGTTGCTCCGACCGGCCGGACCTGGTCGATCGCGAGACTGATATCCGTCAGCAACGCTGCCGACGGCACACCGCTTCCGTCATCGACGGTGACAACGAAGTTGCCCAGGCGGAAGGCGCCGGTCGCATCGACATTCTCGTGCACAACGAATTCGAGTCCCTGGCGTACGCTGCTGACCGCGAACCGGATCGCGTCGGCAGTGGCGCGGGATCTGCTGTTGATATAGTCGCAAAACCGGCGCCGGAACGCATCATCGTTTTCGGCATCACGTGCCCCGATCATAGGCTGATCATTCACGACGCTATCAATGCCGATCAGTGTCGAGCCGATGAAAACAAGCGTTCCAGCCTGCAAGTTGGCGGATGCACCGGTACCCTCGGATTCAACCGGCACGGTCGCCGTGGTCTGTCCGTCGGGCAGGAGGTAGGCGCGATCAGAGGCGGACCACAGCAAATGCCCGGTATCGGCGATAACACGGAAAATCGCGCTTCCATCAGCGGTCTTGACCCGGGTACCGATCGGGACATTGGCAATTCCGTTGGCAACGTTTCGACTGAACGTGACGAGCCCGATCGCGGTTGACGCAGGCAGCCGGTCGAGCGCGAAATCCCGCACCCAACTGTCAAGGTCCACACCCGCGCTGGTCGCCGCTCGGCTTGCCTGCATAACGTCAGAAATCAGCCATTGCAGCCACAGCGCAATCGAGGCATTGGCCTCCAGGAGAGCTCGCAGGATCGACCCAACCGAGAGGTCTACCAACCGGGCTGCCGAGCCCTGGATCGCCGAGGACATATCCTGGACGAACTGGGAAAGGGTTCTCAGGGATAGGTTCATTCTAAATTCCAACGGGAACAAGCAGGGTCTGCGTCGCGCCGGCGCTGCGATCACGATAACTGACCGAAACCTTATAAATGCCGCTGCCGACCCCGCCGACTTGCTCGGCCGAGACGACGGGCCTGGGATCGTCCGCAACGGCACTCTCGTGTTTCATCTGCGACTGCACCAGCGCCTGTAGGGCGCGCCTGTCCGTGGTGGTCCCGACAAAGCGACCGAGACCGGCACCATAGATCGGATTCCAGATATAGGTGCCGGCCGACGTCAGAAGCCGTCGAATGATCCGTTGCTGCGACACTTGCTCCCCGCTGATGGCCTGAAGATCCCCGGCGGCGTCTACGGACAGATCGCCACCCCATTGATGATCGATGTCCATCATAAGCTCTTAATCCTGCGGTATCGGGTCGCCTGTCTGCGACCCATTGGCCGAGTAGTGATGATGACGGTTGTAGCTGGATCGCAGGTGATCCAAGGATCCCTTGCGATCGAAAACCTCCCCCTCGACATGCAAATCTCCGACGATGGCGATTGTGCCGTCGTTGCGAAGCTTCAGGCTGCTACCGGATTTATGTACCAACCACAGCTCGCCCACCGGTGCCGGTGGTGCCTGCTGCCTGTCCGAGTACGCGCGCCCTACGATCACCCCGTGCTCGGCGTTTCCTTCCTGCGGAATCACGAGCACCTGGTCGCCAGAGTTCGGCGGACACACAAATCCCCAGCCGACACCTGACCAAGCCGTCAGTATAGGCAACCATCCCGACAGAACGCCTTCGGGCTGCAGCATCACGCGCGCGGTCGCGGCAGAGCTGTTTACCGATGTCACGATCCCGAAGCGTGGTTGCCCGAGGCGGCTGTCCAATTTGCCGGACTGAACCTTGAAGGCGTTTTGCAGGCGATCCTTGAATTTTGCCTCGATCAGACCGTGATGTTTGGCAGTACGGCCGCTTCGACTGTTTGCCGCGCCCGGACATGCTGCCGGAAACCAGACATCGGACTGTAGCTCCGCCGGACGCACTCGATATCGTAGGTCCGATCGAACGAGGTCCCGGTGCCCGAAAATGCTAGTCTTCCCCGCGGCCAGATGCGTAAATCCCCCGGCATGGCGATTTCGATCGCACAGCGATGACGTTCCAACTCGGCATTGTACTGAATGACCAACTGATTGATCATGCCAGAAGGGAGATTGGGCTGCGAAACGAAATACTGGCCTGACGGTCCAGAGGTCTCCCAAGCCGTGGCGTAGGAGTCGCGTGTCTGCGAATTCCAGCTCGCAAGCCCGATCGTCACATTCTCTGGGATGCACAGCGCCCGCTCCAGGCGCACGCTGACGACGTCGTCCGACGTAAGCGGAACTGCAGTCTTCGAGCGGAACGAAACTGGTTGAAAATAGAACGTTGACCCTTGCACATAGGCGTCATAATTCGCCTGCTGCGCCAGGCGGACCACAACGTCCCATTCGGTCAATCCGCGCGAGTATTGCCCCAATGCAACTTCATCATAGCCGGCGCCATAAAGGCGGCCTACCATGCCCGGTGTGGGCATCACTTCGATGTCGAGGCCGTGTCGTAGAGCCAGCAACGCAACGATCGCACTGCCACTTTGGTTCACAAATGCCTGCTGCACACATGAATCGACCATTCCCGCCGACAGGTCCCGGCCGTCGAGGCAGATCAGTTTGTTGACCGGATCGATGCTCAGATTATCCACTTGGCCGATTAGCAGGCTGGTGTAGGTCGCGCCGGCGTCGACGCTCATCAGGACTTCGATACGTGGCCGTCGCGCCGACGACCAATACGCATAGCTGTGTATCGGATCAGCTTCGCCTGCCAGGGTTACCTGAAAGCAATCCGCGCTGAAATAGTTTGTCGAAGTGACCGTCGCATCGATGGCGCCGGCGACTGGCTGTCCGTCGACCTTGACCTGAAGACGTGGCGCCCGGATCATGACGGGCATATCACTGCCCGCCACGCCAATTGTTTGATAGCGTCTGTGTGGTTGGGATCTTCAGGGCAACAATACCTTCCAGCATCGGATCGAGCAGTTGGTTGGCGGCGGCCAGGTCAGTCCACCGCGTGGCAGAGCCGAGATGTTCCAGTGCGAGGGCAAATAGATTGCCCCCGGTGACGACAACGACCTGCATCAATATCCTCCGGCCGAAAGGTTCACCAGCGCCCGCCGTAGATAGGCTGCGACCAGGCTTGCTACGGCTTGTAGCTGTGCTGGTGCGGCCCCATCCGTCGCGGCCTGTGTCTGGCTCAACAGGCTGGCAAGCGTGGTACGAAATGCTTCGGATGAGCCGGTAGCTACGACTGATGACAGAAGCGACGTGGCCATCGCGATGTCGGAGACCCAAGGGGAATCGACCGCGCCTGCACTTGCAAGGTCAGCATATACATCGTCGATCGGATTGGACGGCATCGGGGTCTGATCGTCAGTGTCCGAGGAAGCAACGACGCAGGTCAGGCTATAGGGGATCCACGTGCCGGTAGCATAGTTGGCATCAAATGTCTTGATGATCACCGACAGATAGTAGTCATCCCATGCTAAAGGAATAGCGCTCGCGTTCGCGCACATGTTGTCCAGTAACGTAGCGCGACTGGCCGCACCGGGACCGGACAGGACGCCGCTGAACGCCACGTCCAGATTTTCGTGCCCCAGCGTATCAATAACTCGCTGGCCATTGCCGAGGCGGTGTATCGCGATACGCTGGCTGCCACCGAAATGAATTGATGCGGGGACCTCGAATGACTGCAGGGATACCGTTCCGATTGTGATGCTCACGCGCAATACTCAATGGAAAAAGGTGTTGGGTACGAACTCAATATGCGGAGGAGAACGAGCCCCACGCCGGAGTCACCCGAGGGTCGACGCCTGTAGGTCCGCGGTTGGGCAAACTGAGCGATTGTTCAAGATGCCGGGTGACCCATTGGCCCAGCATGTTGCCGTCCAGATGAATAGTCCCCGCGAAAGTTTGGCCTCCACCACCGCCCGATCCGCTCAAGACCCCCCGCTGGGTGGCAGTGTTGGCGGCAGTGTCGGGATACTGAACGGGCAGCAATGGCCCCGCAGCAAGCGACGTGCTGGCAGGAGCATAGGACGTCGCCGCGGCAGCAAGGACCCGGTCGGCTTCGGGATAGCCAATTGGCGTAGAGCCCTGCACCGAGACTTGCGACGGGCGCGGCGTCCTCGCCGGCGACGCAGGAGAAGCACGCACTGCCTGACGGACAGTCGGTGCCGATACGGTACCGATTCCCGGATCGCTACGGCTACCTTGCCCTGCAGCCTCGGTCACCAAGGTCGTGGGCATGCCGATTGGCGGACCCGATGCAGCACCGGGAACATTGTTCATTCGGACGGACGCACCTGAAATCGCACGTTGGCGCCTGCGTCGCACGGCGCTGGCGGCCGGGGAAAGCCGATTGGCTACGGTGGGCGATACCACCGGCGTCTCTGCTGTCGATACCGGCGTCGTTGCAGCCCGAAGATACGGCGCGTGTGCGCGGACGATGCTGTCGCGAGGGACCGCGTGCGGTTGCTCTCCGCCTAAAGCCGCAACTGCTCTTCCCTTCTGGTAGCCGTCTGTGTTCGGGACGGGCACGGTGCTGACCGCGCGCGCCGATCCGGTGCTGCGGCGTAACATACGCTCCATCGGACGCTTACCGGAACCCCGGGTGACGCGCTTGTGGGAAGCGGCGCGCTTGATCAGCCGTTTCACGCTCATGTCGAGGTTCGTCCTGTACGATTGGAAGCGTGAGGCGTGCCTACGACCAACTCATGGCGTGCCAGTCGAAGGTTCGGCCTTCCAGTGTGCCGAGTGCAACGATGAAAGCGAGGCGTTCGTTCTGCGGCAACGAAAAGGCAACGTCGAACGGCACCCCTTGCTTGACCAGATAGAGGCAGTCGATCAAGTCGGGGTGCCGGGCAAGTTTCCCACGGTGGCCGGGTCGATGCCGTGCGGATCTGGGAAGGCTTCATCGATAGCGTCCGCAATCGCATTAAGACCGACTTCACCCAATCGGTCGACCAACGCTTCAACCTGTGCCTCATTGGCAGGCGTGGGCACCGGCACGCCGTCGATCTCGACGACAGCGACAGCA
This sequence comes from uncultured Bifidobacterium sp., assembly GCA_964478525.1. Taxonomy (GTDB): domain Bacteria; phylum Pseudomonadota; class Alphaproteobacteria; order Acetobacterales; family Acetobacteraceae; genus Rhodopila. The sequence goes on along the minus strand of CAYZKM010000006.1, from coordinate 10,048 downwards.
AGCATCGCCAGCGACAGCCAGGCTTGGTTATGCGCCAGTACTGGCCCGGCGGCCTTGAACAGGCGCAGGGTGTCCAGGGCCGTCAGACGTTTCACCACCAGACGCCTGTTGGTTTCGTCGGTGACGACAATCGGCGCGGCGGCCGTCGCCACCACGGTCTGGGTCGGTGTCATCAGACGCGGCGCCGCCGGGTCGCGAAGAACTCCAGCTTCTGCTTCACCGCCGCGTCACCCTTCCACGTGCCTGCGTTGGCAAGCTTGAAGACGACGCCATCATACTGATAGGTCGAGACCGATCCATCCGTCTCGGTGACATACTGATACATCGTCGACACCTGTGGGGCGCCGCCGTCGAAGAATTGCTGCTCCAGCGTCGATATGAAATCATCCAGGACCGAGGTCCCTCGTTCGATTTCGAAATTGCCTTCCCAGCCGCGGGGCAGTTCCGCGCCGAGCTGGGAGCCGTCGATGCGGTTCACACGCAACGAATGGGTGATCTGACGGCTTTCGAAGCTGGTCACATGAGAAAGGTCGACCCGCCCCGCGGGACCCATGACGACAAGCTGGGTGTCGCGGCCGATCGAGAAAGTCGTGAGTGCCACTGTCTAAGCCTTTCCTAAGCCGGCTGTCCGCTGGGGAGTGTCTGGCGCGAGACCTGGACCGTCTGGCCGCCCTCGACATTGACGATGAACTTTTCGTTGATCGCTTGGTACTGGATCTGGACATCTGCCTGGACATAGCCGAGGCCCGTGCGGTACGACGGGTTGTTCGACCGGTCGCAGATCACGGCGAACGGCAGTGCGCTGTCGGTGGAACCCAGGATGCCCTGGTTCGCCATGCCCTGCAGGAACGACAGCAAAGTAGCCCGGATGTTCCGGAACAGGTCGGTGTTGATCAGCTGTCCGACATACCGACCCATACCAGCGGCAAGCGTCGCGGCGATGAAGTTGGTCAGGCGAGTATAGTTGTCGCCGTTCACCGTGGGATCGGACGACGAATTGTGCCCGCCTCGGACGCCCCAGAATCTACCACCCGGTTGAGGGTTGCTGATGATATCAATCCCAGCCGCCAGCAGGACAGCAAGCTCGGCGGCCGAGTAGGCATTGCTTTGACCGCTGCCGGGTGTGCCGGATTTCTGGCTGCCGATCACGCCATACAGCGGCTTGTTCAGCGACGATTGTTCAGGCGAGAGATTGCCCAGTCGGCCCGCGACGAAACCCTGCGGCGACACCAGGCGCAGCACGTCGTTCGTGCGATCAGACCACCAGATCCAGTCTCCGAACATCAGTTTGATGGCATAGCTGTCCAGGCCGGCCTGGTGTTTCACGGTGACCGCGCTCTGGATCGAGTCCCCGGCCGGCGTTGTCAGGATCATGTAGATCCCCTCCTCCAGTCCGAAGCCGGCTTGCGTCACCCAGGTCGTCGCGTCATCGCAGTCGGCCAGCACTGCGATTCCGCAACCTTGATCGCGAAGCGCGTACATACCGATCCGTGGCAGCGTATCGCGGCCGACCAGGAGATTGCCGGTGATACCCTGCGCGCCATCGGTGCCCAGAGCGACAGTGCCCAAGGTGATCGAGAAAGGTGTCGGCGTCACGATTGCCCCACCCGCGCTGATCACGATCAGCTGCGACGCAGGGCGTTGCGGACCCTGGCCCGTGTTCACCGCGGTGGCTAGATCGTTCCAGAACGCGGCGCCCGTGCCCGCCAGGTTGTCGAACACCTCGGGCTGCAGACCATCCATCGTGACGGTCAGCCGCCACTGATTGGGCTTGGAACTGGGCTGCAGAGACACACCGATGTCGTTGCCCAGGGAGCCGCTATACAAGGCCGTGCACAGCACGGTCGTGCCGGGAACGGCGGTTTGCGCCGCCGCTTCGGTGCCGTCCGTAACTCTGACGCAACGGAAATTCATGGCGCCTTGCTGCACGGCGGTCGCGACATGGGTTCCCATGTCGTATTTCCGCGGCATCAGCGGGCCGAAGCTGCGGGCATAGTCGGCCATGGAGGAGACGATGACCGGCTTGCCGACCGGTCCCCACGACGCGGTGCCGACCATGCCGATCACGTCGGTCGGCACGCCGTTCAACATCAGGCTCTGCGGCGGCGTGATCTGGACATACAGATCGGGCACGACCAGGGCGGTCGTGTTGATGGATCCACGCGGAACGACAGGCATTCGGTTCAGGCTCCCAGGTTCAGCGGAACGGTGACTCGCACGACGCACGCCTGGTGCTCACCGGCGAGAACGTCCTGGATGCGTGCCATATCTTCGATGACATCCCCGCGGCGAAAACCGGCGAAGGGTGTCGTCACGACCAGAAAGAAATCCATTTCAACAGGTCCTCAGGCGGTAAACTCCGCCGCATTCAAGTGAAGAGTACCGAACAGCATGGCAGGCAAAGCGTCCGTGATGATGGTCGGATACTCGGCGGTGCAAAGGACGTCGCGTCGATACAGCAGGGCATTCTGTGCCTGATCGTAGACAGCAGTGCCTTTGTAGAGCAGCCGAGCGGTTGAGGCATCGGGGAGGGACAGGAATGCGTGGCGAGCAAGGTGGGTGTCCACGACACGTATGGCGTTATCCCGCGTCACAGGATCGGGACACCACGCGATCACCCTGATATCCCGCTGCTGGCGCCGAATCTCGGTGAAGTTGGTGCCGGACATGACCACGCGTGCCAGCAGCGATTGGCTGCCAGGGATCGTCAACACCGACCCCGCGCTGGTTGCCGGTCTGACCTGCCGGATCGCCGTCGCCAGGCTGGCTGCGACCAGGTCGGGGCTGTCGCCGGCGGCCGGGACATAGACATACGGCTTACCGTCCACCTTGACACCAACCAGCTGCCCGACCTCGACGGTTCCGGCGAACTGCGCGGTGTTTCCCGCAACGACGGCCCGCAGGGTTGGCGCGGCCGGCGTGTCATGCCAGCTCAGATTGAACCGTGTGGTCGTCTTTCCTGGATCGGTATCGGGTGAAACCGTCACGTTCACCAGGCCGGCGGCGAGGTCGGTATTCAGCGCCGCGGCATTCGGCCACCCGCGATAGATCCGGCACGGCGTGTTCAACACACTCGGCGAACCAACGCCGTCAGGATACAAGGCATCGGTCACCAGAGCCGTAATTGCATCCTCGACATCGGACAGATCCGCCATCAGGTCGTCGCCTGCCTGGTGATCAGCCGCACGCCCATATGCGACCGCTCTGCACTGATCACGACTGATTGTCGGCCGTCGTCGTCGATAACCAGGTCCGCCGGCAGGATGGCGGCGGTATTCGATGCCGGCATCAGGACCGTCCATTGCGGTGTGGCGGTATCTGTCGGCAAACCGCTGACAGCGCTGCCCCCCGTCGCCATGCCCATCATGCTGGCCGGCCATCGCGCGGCGACCAATGACGTAGCAGATGAAACGACCCCACCATATCCGTTGGTCCCGGCGGCCGCTGGCGCATCGGGACGGCGGATGGTCAGGATGCGATTGGCCCTGACACACAGTACCGGCAGCAGGCTTTCCTGGGTGGCGATGAAGAATGTCCGCTCGCCTTGCACCAGATAGTCGCCAGGCTTCGTATACGCAGAGTCGAAATACCCGAAATAGATTGCGTTGCCATAGCCCGGCGCCTGCTCGAAATTGCCGGGCGAGGGGCTGAATGCCGCGTGCAAACGTAGATACCGGTTTGATGCGGCCAGCGGCTCGTGCAATCCGTTCGGACGATACGCGTCGACCAACGATCCCAACCGGCGCGCTGCCAGGTTGTGACCCCAGGCGATTCGGTCCTCGATGAACGAAACATCCATGTCAGATCACCAGCCGCGTCGATCCGGTCGACAGCCCTTGACCAGGTGGCACGCCCAGGAATTCGCACAGGCGCCGCCGCCAGGTGTCGAACAATTGCAACCGATCGCGCACCTCGGTCCTGTTGTGCGTCCAGACCGAGGCGCGGTCGGTGTCCAGGTTGTCGCTCGCACGCGGAACCGCCATCTCCAGCGACAGCAAAGTCGCCAGGTAGCGCCGGATGACAACCAGCTCCGGCCCCGACAGATTGCTCATGCGATATTCCAGCAGACCGCTCTGGCTGTAGTACTGCCAGTCGATCGCGCCGTTCGTTGTGACACCCAGGGGCGGATATCCGCAATGCCGGCGGACGTCCGTCCGTTCCGTATCCGTAAGAGCCATCAGGTATTGCCCTCGTCATCGCCACCCGCGGCCCGGTCGGGAATGGTCTTGTCGACATCCAGGCGGACCGTGGATCGGCGACAGATCCTGATCATGCGCGGTGGATGATCGGTCAGCCGATATGCTCGACCACGACAGCGCGCTTGTAGGCGGCGTTGGTGGCGGTCGGCACCGTCGACGGCGTGGTCGTCGTGTCCGACGGCGCGCAGAAGCCGCCGATCCAGTACCAGGACTGGGCGATGATCTGCTGCAGCCGGTCGATCGCCTCGCGGGTCACCATGGCGACACCGTTCACGACCGCAACGATGGAGCCGACCGGCGCCACGTCGCTTGCGGCCATGCCGGCGAAGTCGCCTTCGACCAGCGCGCCCGAACCGCAGATGATCGGCCGGCGCACCATCATGGTGGCCAGGGTCGGATGCGGCTGCACGAAGGTTTCCGTGGTCGGGATGAAGCGCAGCCCCAGGAAATCATTCACCATGCCGCGACGGAACACTTGGTTGGCCGAGGTCGCACCCTGGAACAGCTGGCGGAAGTCGGCATCGGCAAACAGCTGGCGGGCCGAGACGGGATCCAGATAGCAGTTGTAGGCGCCGTCGATCTCGGGCACCGCGTTCAGGCGCAGCTTCGCGACCGCATCCAGCAGGCAGCCCATGGTCAGGCTGTCGGTCGCCGTCAGAAGCTGCGTGTTGCCCCGCTGCGTCGGACGGATGATCGACGCGGCGTTGGCGGCAATCACGCTGTTGGCGGCGGTGGCATCGGCGACGGTCACGTTGCCCGACAGGGTGATCGTGCCAGACATGCCGCCCGGCGCAGTCGAAACATTCGTCGCGTCGACGTTCACCGCGACACAGGTATACAGGTTCGAACCGATCGCAACCGACAGCGGCGTCGAGACGGCGATCGGGGTTGGCACGCCGTTCACGAAGGTGGTCTGGAAGCCGCGCACGTCGTCAACCGCGACGTTCGGACCGGCACTGCCAAGCGTGGTGCGAACCCGTGTATTGCCGCCGAGATAGGCGGCGAACAGGGCGTTCCGCGCCAGCTCGTCCAGGCTGCGGGCGGCCTGCTCGCCATTCGTATAGGCATTCTGCATGAACTGCGACGCGATGCCGACACGGCTGGTCACCATGTTCAGGTCGGTGGTGGCCGCGTAGTGGTTCATCGTGATGGTATACTGCTCGACACCCCACACCGTCGGCGTCAGGCCGTTGTCCAGGTTGGTGTTGCTGGCAGGGGGCAACGGCGTGATGACGGCCGGTTTCAGACCGGCACGCGTCTTCGTCAGCGTTTCGCCGATCCCGACGGAAATGTCCTCGCGATCCGCGCAGGCGCGGTAGCCGAGGCGGGAACGCAGCGCCATGTCGAATTCCCGTTCGAGAAAGCCCTGCTGGATGATCGGCTGCAGGGCAGCCGGGAAGTTTTGAATCGCCATAAGGAAGTCCCTTGGTCTCAGAAGATATCGTGATGGTGGTGTCTTGGAGGCGTGAAGCCGCTAGATGCGCTTCTTCAGGATCAGCGCGCGCGCCGCGCGGTACTCCTCATCCGACATCTCGGTCGCCAGCTTCTGGCGCGGCGGCTGTGATGGCGGCACGTCGGTCAGGCTGGAAGTGATGCCGGCACCGAACAGCCACGGCTTGGCGCGTCGCAGGGTCTGCATCACGCTGGCGGCGTCGGTGACTCGCCCGTCCTCGGATGTCTGTACGGACGCCATATCCAGAAGCTTGATTCCGTCCAGATCGACCATGCCTGCTCGCACCGCCGCGACCTTCAGGTCAGCCAGCGTGATCTGCTGCCTGGCATGCTGGCGAACCTCCTGAATCTCCCGCTCCAGGCGGGCCGTATCCAGCGCCGCGGGATCGGGCGCGGGTGCAACGTCCTCGTCGTCAGGCAACTCGTTTGACATTAGGATTCCTTGGCCAGGCGGTCTGCGGCGATCCGAAGCAGCTCCGCGTTGATGTCTTCAATGTCGTATGTATCGGCGATCGCCTTGACAGCGGTCTCCCGGCTGACGTGGCCGGACGTCGCCAGTGTCGCGAGCGTCTGGGCGTCGCGCTGCCGATCGTCCGCGGAGGGGGCATACCAGCGCGGCCATTTCAGCCCGATCGGCGCCGTCGGATCGATTGGTGGTACGGTGCGGCCCCAGACCTTCAGGTCATAGCGCTGGGATGCCTTGGCGATCATGCGCGCCAGATTCAGCAACGCTCCCTCGCCGTAGGTGATTCGCAGATTGTCGGCCAGCCACAGCAGCCCCTGGTTCATCAGCTCCAGCGCGCGGCCCGATTGTGCGGCCGTCATCCGATCCGGGCTGGATCGATTGCCATGGACACTTTCAAGCGCCAACTCGCGCAGGGTCCGCACATACTCGATCACCGCGGCGGATGCGGTGCCGCCGATTTCCAGCAGACGGGCATCGCCGTTCTCGCCGACCACCAGCGCATTGCCGGCGCCTCGCAGCAGATCCCCATCGGTGGGTGCGGGCTCTTTCAACAGCAGCGTCGGATCGCTGCTGTATTTCAGGCCGCGCCCCGCCTGGCTGAGCTGGTAGTCGATCTCGATCTGCGTCTCGACGGCGGCACGGAATGTGGACGCCCCTTCGCTGGCTTCCCCGGTCGAGGACATGCCCGGAAGGTTGCGGATCCACGCGATCGGCACGAAGCCCAGGCCGTGATGAACCGATCGCTCGTCGTCGGTGATCGTCGTGGCCAGGGCGCCGACTGGTTGCGGTAGATACCAGGTTTCCATTTCGGAATCCCACTGCCGCATGAACCAGTATTCTGCGCTCGGCTCGTCGATCTCGTACCCGATGGATTGCAGCAGCCGCCCCGACACCTTGTAGCGCTCGGTGACATGGGTCAGCGTGTCCGGCTCGACGGCGGACCAGCCCGGCGTCAGGTACATCGTGTTCAGGACTTGAAAGAACACGCGCCCTTGCAAGACACGCAGCAGCACGGCGGCAGACCCGACCGATCCTCGTACCGCCGCATCCGTCATGATCAGGTTAAGGTGCGTCTCCTTGGCAATCTCGGCCAGGGTGGCGCGGGCAATCGGATCCGCGGTTTCGAAGGTCGGAAAATGCCCCTCGGAAAACAGCAGCGCGACGCTGTCCTCAACGACGATCCGCGACAGCGGATATCGCACGCTCGGCCGGCGATTGCGCAACGGTATGTACTCGCCACCCGGCCCGCGTTCATGGTGAAAATGGTACGGAAGAACGTCGTAGATACGTCCTTCCAGAACACGCGTCAGGATATCGAGGGTCCGGGTTCGCTCGGGGTAGTCGGGGTCGTATGGAATAAGATCACATATCGTGTCGAACATCGTGTTCTCGATTGGCGGTGTTGGGGTTCTCGGGCCCTCGCCTAGCGGGCCATGATGGCCACCGGCGCCAGACGAGGCGGCTCTCCCACCCTGGTGAGGGTGAGGAAGGCGCGGACCAACGCGTCGACCTGGTCATCTTTTCGGCCCACTGGAAATTCGCGTAACTCCTCGATGAACTGGTGATTCCATTCGGCCCGGACGATCGCGACATTGCCGGCCTCGATCTGCGAGACCAGCGACAGGGCGCGGGTCTGCTTCGACCCGGTCTCTCGCGAGGTGATCAGGCGAAACCCGGCAAGCCGGCCGGCCAGGTATGCGATCTGGCTTTTGCCGGCCTGGCCTGGATCCTCGGGCAGGCCGATCGCCACCGCACGCCCATCCAGACGCGCGGTGGCAAGGATGGTTTCTTCCACCTGCAGCGGCGTGCCCCGCATGCGCACGACGTCCAGCACCGTGAAGCGCTGATGACGGTCGCGCAGCAGCTTCACCCCAACCGTCCAGTCGGGGTCGTTGCGGACCGTCGCCGCGGTGGCAGCAAGATCCCAGGCTCGCACGGTCTGCCCGTCATCCGGATTCGGTGCGGTGTCGATCACCGACAGCGCGCTGACCTTGAACAGCAGGCCCGCGGCCGGAGCAGGGGCCTGCTGGAACAGCGACAGCCAGACACGTTCGCCGACGGCATTGCGCTTGCGCGCCAGTGCCGCCGCCCCTTCCCACTCGGGCCATAGCGGCTCTCCCACCGCCCGGCCCAGGGGATCGTTCTCCTCGGCGAGCGCGGGCAGCCGCAGAACGTTCCAGTCCGGACGTTCCGACAGCAACAGCTGTCCGCTCAGGTCCTGCTCGTGCCAGCGGGTCATGATCAGGACGATTCGCCCACCGGGCTTCAGGCGCGGTGTCAGTTCCGACCGGTACCATTCCCAGACCTGGTCGCGATGAAGCGCACTGTCGGCCTCGGCGTTGGACTTGATCGGATCGTCGATAAGAATCAGATCGGCTCTGCGACCGGTGATGCCACCGTGGATTCCCGTCGCGATGTATTCGCCGCCGAACGATGTGCGCCAGCTCGCCGACGACCGCTCGTCCCTGATCAGGGAGTAGCCGAGCTGGCCACTCCGCGACAGGACCAGGCGACGCACGCGGCGACTGAAGCTCTCGGCGAGGCTTGAGGTATGAGAGACTGTAATGATTGAAGAGTCTGGATGTTGCGTGAACCACCAGGGCGGAAACAGAATCGACGCATAGGTCGATTTGGCCGATCCCGGCGGCATGAGAATCATCAGGCGGTCAAATTCGCCGCGCGTTACGGCATCGAGATTCTTGATCAGATACCGATGGTGCGCGGCTGGCACGTGGCCGTTGCCACGGAGTACTTCAGTCGCCCAGGCCAGTAGGCTTTGGCGCAGGCTCTTGCGCGTCTCTGACTCGCGTTCGAGCCTCTGCCAATCGGTCAGAAAGTTCGACATCGCTCACCAGCTGTAGGTCTGTGCCGGTCCGAGCCTTGCCTTGCGTGTCGCGAGGGCGCGGATGGGCGTAGGGGGCCGCGAACCTGGCGATGGATACGGCGCCGTCGAGATTGCCTTCGGCCAGCCGGACCCGCATCACGTGCAAAAGCACGTCAAGCGGGGACAGTATGCCATGCGAAGGGGGAGGAATGATCTCGACAGCCGGGGTGTTCTGACGGCTTGGTGCGGTTGGTATTGCCATCATAAAGGAATATATACCTAATTCTGGGGTGTTTGGTCAAGGAAAAATTCGCGTAACCTGGATCGCGCCGGCAATATCCCCGAACCGGCCCTCGGTCGGGCCGTGAAACATGGGACGATCCCGAATTCACGGTAATTCACGCTACAATAGCAGATCGAGACGAATAACTCACGGTAGGCGGTATTGGCCGGCCGCGGGTTCTACGAGACATTTCCTCATAGTGACGACCTGATGTCCGAACACGATGATCGGGCAGGCGCCCAGCCTAGGTTTCTGGAGGATTCTTATGAACGTCATGATCACGGACCGCGCCCCGATCCAGAAGGACAGCATCTTCAGCCCGGTCGAACCGCAACCGCTGGTGATGGTTGTCGGCGACGAACCGGCCTGGGCCAGGTCTATCGAGGCCATCTGCGACTTCCTCGACATCGGTGTCGAGCATGTCTCCTCCGGGCTGGACGTCACCTACCTGATGCGTGAGTTCCGGCCCATGGCCGTGATCACGCAGGTCGACCTGGCCGGCCAGGACGGGTTTCACGTGATGCAGGCGGTGGCCGCCCATGATCGCAGGCTGCCGGTCATGATCGTGACCGGCCAGGATCCGGCGATGATGGGCGCGGTCGACGCGATGCAGGAAGTCACCGGCCTGACCACCGTGCGGCTGGAAACTGCCCTGCCGCCAATGGGGGAGATGGTCGATTTCCTGTTCCGCGCCGGGCGGCAGGCCGGTATCGGCCGCATGATGCCGATCTCGGCGCGCTAGCTGTCGCGATTTCCGGCTGACCGTAAACGGTCAGCGCGCGCTAGCTCATTGTTTGATCGCATGATTCACCCGCTGCCACGGT
>CAYZKM010000005.1:0-30675 GCA_964478525.1 uncultured Bifidobacterium sp. | reverse complement strand
CGGCGCCGACAGCAGGATGTCGGAGACGAAGCGCACCGCATTGCCCAGCACACTGCCGCGCGCGTATTCGGCCAGGTAGGTGCCGACCATGACGCCGATGGGCGTGCCGATGGCAGTGCCGATGGCGGTCTGGATCAGCGTGCCGACGATGGCGTTCAACAGGCCGCCGGGCTGGCCGGGCGGGCGGGTGATGGTGGTAAAGACGACCAGGTTCAGGCCGCCGAAGCCCCGCCAGAACAGCGTCGCCAGGATCCAGGCCAGGAAGAACAGCCCGACCATGGTCGCGCCGATGCACAATACCTTCACCACCCGGTCGGTGGTTTTTCTCCGGCGCGCGAGACCCGGGTTGCGCGTCGTGGAATAGACGGCCATGGCGCTCAGCCCTTCAGCCGGGGCCGCAGCAGCCAGCGGCTTGCGGCGAGAACGATGAAACTGATGACGAACAGGATGAAGCCCAGCGCCAGCAGCGCCGAGAGTTTCAGGCTGCCGGTCTGGGCTTCCGGGAATTCCAGCGCCACCAGCGAGGCGATCGTATTGCCCGGCGCGAACAGGCTGGCGGAAAGCCGGTTGGCGTTGCCGATGACGAAGGTGACGGCCATCGTCTCGCCGAGCGCGCGGCCCAGCCCCAGCATGATGCCGCCGACAACGCTGGTGCGGGTGTAGGGGATCACCACGTTGCGCACCACTTCCCAGGTGGTGGCGCCAAGGCCATAGGCGCTTTCCTTGTAGATCGCCGGCACCTGCAGGAACACGTCGCGCATGGTGGCCGCGATGAAGGGCAGCACCATGATCGCCAGGATGATGCCCGCCGTCAGCACGCCGGTGCCGAAGGTGGGGCCGCCGAACAGCGTGCCGAACACCGGCCAGTCCAGCGTGTTGTCCTGCAGGAAGGGCATGATGTCCTGCCCCAGGATCGGCACCAGTTCGAAGAAGCCCCACATCCCGAAGATGATGCTGGGCACCGCGGCCAGCAGTTCCACCGCGATGCCGACGGGGCGGCGGAACCATGCAGGCGCCAGTTCGGTCAGGTAGAAGGCGATGCCGAACGCGACCGGCACCGCGAAGGCCAGCGCCAGGACCGAGGTTACCAGCGTGCCATAGACCGGTACCAGGGCCCCATAGACCTGTTGCACCGGGTCCCAGTCGGTATCGACCAGAAATCCGAAGCCGAAGGCGCGGAACGCTGCCATCCCGCCGATGGCCAGGCCGAGGATCAATGCCCCCAGAAGGACCAACACGAGCACGCCCGCGGAACGGGCGAGCCCGGCAAAAACCCTGTCGCCTATGGGGATGGTGCGGGCCGGTGCGGTATCGGACGGCAAGGCGGGATCCTTCATGAAGGGGCCGCTGGCGGGATCAGCGTATCGGCTTGCCGTCCGGATCCTTTACCTCGGCCGTCCACGCGACGCGCACGGCATCCTTCACCGCGCTGGGCAGGGGGATGTATTCCAGTTGCACCGCGATGGCATCACCGCTGGTATAGGCCCAGTCGAAGAATTTCATCACGGCCGCGCTGGTGGCCGGGTTCTTCGGATTCCGGGGCAGCAGGATGAACGTCGCCGACACGATCGGCCAGCTTTTCTCGCCGGCCTGGTCGATCAGGTCGACCGCGAAGTTCCGTGCATTCTTCCAGTCCCCGGCCGCGGCCGCCGCCGTGAACGCCTCCATGCCCGGGGCGACGAACTGGCCGGCCTTGTTGCGCAACTGCGCGGTGGGCAGGTTGTTCTGCTTGGCATAGGCATATTCGACATAGCCGATCGCGCCGGGCGTGTTCTGCACCGTCGCCGCCACGCCGTCATTGCCCTTGGCGCCCTGGCCCGCCGGCCACTTCACCGATGTCGCGGCCCCGACCCGGCTTTTCCAGTTCGCGTCGACCGCGGACAGATAGGACGCATAGACGAATGTCGTGCCCGACCCGTCGGCGCGATAGACCGGGGCAATGGCGCGGTTCGGCAGCGTCACGCCGGGGTTCAGCGCGGCGATCCGCGCGTCGTTCCACTTGACGACCTTGCCATGATAGATGTCGGCCAGCAGCGGGCCGTCCAGGCGCAGCGTGTTGGACGCGACACCGGGGATGTTCACGATTACCACGACCGCGCCCATCACGGACGGGAATTGCAGCAGCGTCGCCTGGTCCATCTTGTCCTGCGCGACAGGGGCGTCGGAGGCGCCGAAATCCACGGTCCGATTGGTGATCTGGTTGATCCCGCCGCCCGACCCGATCGCCTGGTAGTTCAGTTCCAGGCCGGTGGCGGCCTTCGCGGCCTCGCCCCATTTCGCGTAGACCGGGGCAGGGAAGGTGGCGCCCGCGCCGGTGATCTGCTGGGCGTGGGCGAGCGGTGTGAAACCTGCCAGGCCGACGGCGAGGGCCGTCATGGCGACTTTGAACAAGAGGCATCTCCTTGGGATTCGGCCGTTTGGCACGCGGCGGAACCTAGGGACGGACCGAGACACCCGTGTTGCAGTTTTATGAAGGTTCGATGACAGTTTCACCGGATCAATCCCCGCCCTGTCGGCATCAATCGGGCAGGGATGCGTGGTTGTCATCGCGTCCCGGCCATGTTGCACTGCAACGAAGCGGATGGAGAATGTGATGCCCGAGATCGATGGCCAGCGGCTTCTGCGCGACCTGTACGACCTGCGCAGGATCGGCACCTACAAGACCGGGGTCCACCGGCCGACCTTCTCGCCCCAGGACGTGGAATCACGCCACTGGCTGGTGGACCGCCTGACCGAGGCCGGGCTGGATGCCGGGATCGACGGCATCGGCAATGTCTATGGGTTCTGCAAGGCGCCGGGGAAGAAGCTGCTGCTGGGCAGCCACCTGGAAACCCAGAACCATGCGGGCTGGCTGGATGGCGCGATGGGCGTGATCTATGGGCTGGAGGTGGCCCGCGCGCTGGGCGGGGGCATCGATGTCGCCGCCTGGGCGGATGAGGAAGGGCATTTCGGGTCGTTCATCGGCAGCCGGTCCTTCATCGGGCAGGTGACCGAGGCCGAGATCGATGGGCTGAAAGACCGCAATACCGGCGGGTCGGTGCGGGGTTGCCGGGCGCGGGCCGGGTTCGCGGGGCGAGAGCGGCGGGTGGTCGATCCTGCCCGGTACCATGGCTATATGGAGGCGCATATCGAGCAGGGCGCCGAGTTGGAGGACAAGGCGCTGAAGATCGGCGTCGTCACCGCCATCGTGGGCAGCCATCGGTTCAGGATCAGCTTCAAGGGGCAGCAGAACCATGCCGGCACCACGCGCATGGCGATCCGCCGGGATGCTGGGGTTGCGCTGGTGAAACTCGCCGCCGCGATCGAGGACCGGTTCCCGGCCGTGGTCGGGCCGCGCACGGTCTGGACGACGGGGGATATCGCGCTGGACCCGGGCCAGCCGAGCATCGTGCCGGGTGGGGCGGAGATGCTGTTCCAGTTCCGCGATACCGATCCGGCGATGCTGGCCAGGCTGGACGGCGAGGTGAAGGCGTTGATCGCGGCGGCCAATCTGGGCCCGTGCGAGGTCTCTGTCACCGGCTACAGCGAGTCGACGCCGCGGGCGATGGATGCGCGGTTCCAGGCTGCCCTGACCCGCGCGGCCGAGGCTCGCGCGCCAGGTCTGCACCAGGCGATGCCGAGCGGGGCGGGGCACGATGCGCAGGTGCTGGCCGAGCGCCTGCCATCCTGCATGCTGTTCGTGCCGAGCATCGGCGGGATCAGCCATCATTATGCCGAGGACACGGCGGATGCGGACCTGGTGCTGGGATGCCAGGTGTTTGCCGATGCGGCGGCGGAGGTGCTGGGCGCCAGCGATACCGCCCCCCGCGGGGATTGACGCCGGCTGGAGCTACAGCGCGACGTTGATGATCCGCGCCTGCGTATATTCCTCGATCCCCTCCTGGCCGTTCTCACCGCCGATCCCGGACTGCTTGGCACCGCGGAACGGCACGTCGAACGGCATGTCCAGCCACTTGTTCACCCATACCGTGCCCGACTGCACTTTCGATGCCACGGCGACGCCACGGTCCACATCCCCGGCCCATACCGTGCCACCAAGCCCGTAATCGGTGTCGTTGGCCCGGGCGATGGCATCGTCGACATTCTCGTAGGACAGCACCGGCAGCACCGGCCCGAACTGTTCCTCGCGCACCAGCCGCGCGTCGTCGCCGATGTCGCGCACGATCGTTGGCGCGATGAAATAGCCTTCCCGCTCCAGCGCCTGGCCGCCGGCGATCACGCGGCCTTTGCTCCGGGCGTCCTCCAGGAAGGCTTTGACCTTCTCGTACTGCATCTTGTTCTGCAGCGGACCGACCGCGGTGCCCTGCTTCAGGCCGTCGTCGACCACTGCCTCGCCGGCCAGGCGGGCGAGCTCGCTGCACAGCGCGTCATAGATGCTTGCATGTGCATAGACGCGCTTGGTCGCGAGGCAGATCTGGCCCGCGTTCGACATCGCCGCGTCGAAGATCTTCGGGGCCACCGCCTTGACGTCCACATCATCGAGCACGATGGCCGCGTCGTTACCGCCCAGTTCGAGGGTCAGGCGCTTGAGGCTGGAGGCGACGGACTCCATCACCTTCTTGCCGGTGGCGGTCGAACCGGTGAACGAGACCTTGGCGATGTCCTTGTGCTTCGTCATCACCGCGCCGAGGTCGTTGTTATCGACGATGATGTTCAAAACGCCAGGCGCCAGCATGTCGGCGACCATCTCGGCGAACAGCAGCGCGGTCAGAGGCGTCGTCGGCGCGGGCTTGGCAACGATCGTGTTGCCGGTGATCAGCGCCGGTCCGCATTTCATCACCATCAGCAGCACCGGAAAATTCCACGGCATGATGGCGCCGACCACGCCGAGCGGCGTGCGTTGTTCCAGAATGCGTTCCTGCGCGTTCTCGCGAAGGATTTTCGTTTCGACCACGGCGGCGGCGTAATAGCGCATGCCAGCGACCGCACCGGCGACCTCGGCGGTTGCCTGGTCGATCGGCTTGCCCTGCTCCTGGGTCAGCAGGCGGGCAAACTCGCTGGCGCGCGCCTCCAGCGCGTCGGCGATCGCGTTGAGCCTGCGCCCGCGTTCGGCGAAGCCGAGTGCCGACCAGGCCGGGAATGCCGCCTTGGCTGCCGCCACCGCCTGGTCGAGCTGCGCTTCATCGGCGCGCGGACAACGCGCCAGCACGCCCCCCGTCGCCGGGTTGAACACGTCCAGCGTCCGGGCGCCATCGACCAGCTTGCCGTTGATCAGCATCTTGTAAGCCATTGCATCCTCCAGACGTTATTGGCGACCGTCAGAGCCGTGACGGTTCGGGCGCCCCACAGCCTATGCGGCTGCGTAGTATATGATCAGATATAGCGAATGGTCGAGGCTCGCAGGTCGTTTCATGGCCCCGCCACGCCGAACACCTGCAGCAGGAAGACGCAGCCGCGCGCCAATCCCTGCTGGTCGATCGAATGGCCGGTTCCAGGGCAGGTCAGGGTGTCCACCGCGACGCCAGCCGTCCGCAGGGCCAGCTCGGTGTCCGCCATCGTCACGATCGGCACGCTTGCATCGGCGGTGCCGTGGACCAGCAGTACCGGCGGGCGTGAGCGCAGTTCCGGGTCGAGCAGATCAGCCGCGATCAGCCGGCCGGAATAGCCGATGATGCCGGCCAACGGCCGCGCCCGCCGCAGCCCGACATGCAACGCCATCATCGTCCCCTGCGAGAAACCAACGAGCGTCGCGTCGCCATCATCGAGCCCCGATTTCCTGAGCTCCTCGTCGACGAAGGCGTCGACACTCGGCGCGATGTCGCGCAGGCCGGTCAACGTCGCATCCCGGCTGCGATCCCGTGTTCGCAGCCATTGATAACCCCCGGGCACCATCTGGGACGGAAACGGTGCGTTCGGCGCGATGAATGCCGCATCCGGTACCATCGGTCCCCAGAACCGCTGAAGGTCCAGCAGATCCTCTCCGTTCGAGTCGCGACCGTGCAGCAAGATCACGAGATGTGCGGGCTTCCCGCCCGAGACGGGTGGGCGGGACGGGCCGGACAGGGCCATCGGCATTGGCACGATTCACCTGCTCGCGATGGTGATTGGGGCGTTGCTGCCCACCATGATGTAGCTGATCATGTCACTCTCTCCTGTCAGGCTCGATGTAGGGATCGCGCGCCGGACGCCGGCCGCCTAACCCGAGGCCGGAAAATCAGCGCCGTTGGAAAGTTCCGACCATGCATCTATTTCCTTGATGTGGCTTTCCAGTTCGGCGCGGATCCTCGTAACGGCGGCGCGGCCCAGCGCCAACCGAAACGGTGGCGATTCCGACTGCGCGATCTGGATCAACGCCGCCGCTGCCCGGGCGGGATCCCCCGGCTGGCGTCCGTGCGAATTGATCCGTTCCTTGCGGCGCGCGCCGGCGGTCGAGTCATAATCGTCGATCACGCGCTTGGATTGCTGCAGCGACCGGCCGGCAAAATCGGTGCGGAAACCGCTTGGTTCCACCACCGTGACATGGATGCCAAGGGGTTTGAGTTCCTTGCGCAAAGCATCGGACAAACCGGCAATTGCGAACTTGGTCGCGGAATAGAAGCCGGAACCGGGATTGCCGATCCGGCCGCCGGTCGATGAGATATTCATGATATGCCCGCGACGCCGGCCGCGCATGCCGGGCAATACCGCCTGGGTCACGGCAACCAGGCCGAAGAAGTTCGTGTCGAATACCTGGCGGATTTCTTCGTCATCCGCTTCCTCGACCGCGCCGCGGAAACCATAGCCGGCGTTGTTCACCAGCACGTCGATGGCGCCGAAACGGGCTTCCGTCGCCGCGACCGCCTGTGCGATCTCGGCCTTTTTCGTCACATCCAGCCCGAGCGCCAAGGCGGTAGAGCCGTGCTCGGCGGTGATATCCTGAATTGCGGCGGGGTTTCTCGCGGTCACCGCCGCGTTGTTTCCACTCGCCAGTACTGCCTTGGCCAGTTCCCTGCCAATGCCGGTTGAACAACCCGTGATGAACCATGTCGCCATGAGCTTGCACGCTCTCCGTCCAGATCGAACGACCGGCTTGTGCCGGTCATTCCTTGCTGATCATCGATGATGGGCCGGGCGGGCGAACCGGCGGTAACCGGTTCGGCCGCTGGCCGCAGACTGTTCAGTCCGTCTTGATCCAGACGGCCTTCACGTTCAGGTGATCCTCGACGTGCTGCTTGCCGCGCTCGCGTCCATAGCCGCTCATTTTATAGCCGCCGAACGGCACTGCCGGGTCGGATGCCTGATAGCAGTTGATCCAGACCGAACCGGACCGGATGCCGCGCGCAAGCCGGTGCGCCTTGCTGACATCCTTGGTCCAGATGCCGGCGCCCAGACCGAAATGGGTGCTGTTGGAGCGTTCGATCACCTCATCGATGTCGTTGAACGGGATCGCCGAGATCACCGGACCGAAAATCTCCTCACGCGCGATGCGCATCTCGTCCTTGACGTCCGCGAAGACGGTCGGTGGCACGAAATAGCCCTTGGCCAGATCGCCGTCGGTCAGCTGCTGCCCGCCCGACAGCACCCGCGCGCCTTCCTGCCGGCCGATCGCCAGATATCCGGTGACGCGATCCAGTTGTTCGGCCGAAACGAGCGGGCCGATATCCGTTTTCGGATCGGCGCTGTTGCCGACGCGCAGCTTCTTGCCGAACTCGGCCACGCGCGCTGAAAATTCCTCGTAGATCTTGCGTTCCACGAACATGCGCGTGCCGGCGCTGCAGATCTGGCCGGAATTGTTGAACACCGCCATCGCGGCCCCTGGCACCGCCGCGTCCAGGTCCGCGTCGGCGAACACGACGTCGGGCGACTTGCCGCCCAGTTCCAGCTGCAGGCGCTTGAGATTGCCGGCCGAGGCCTTGACGATCTCCTGCCCGGTGAAGTGCGAGCCGGTGAACGCAACCTTGTCGACGTCCATGTGTGCCGCGAGTGCGGCGCCGGCGGTTTCACCCCAGCCGGGAACGACGTTGACCACGCCTTCGGGAACGCCCGCTTCCAGGCACAGTTCGGCGATGCGGAGTGCCACCAGCGGCGTCTGTTCCGCCGGCTTCAGAACCAGGGTGCATCCGGTCGCGAGCGCGCCGCCGATCTTGCCGCAGGCCAGGCCCAGCGGGCCGTTCCAGGGGATGATGCCGCCGATGACGCCGATCGGCTCCTTCAGCGTGAAGCTGACATAGCTGCCGGGCAGGGAGTTCTCGATCGTCTCGCCGTGGATGGCGGTGGCCTGGCCGGCGTAGTACCGCAGCAGTCCGACCACGCGCGGGCGGCCGGCCGAGGTGCGGCTGATCGGGCCGCCGTAATCGAGCGTGTCCAGTGCCGCGAGCTCATCGAAATGCGCATCCACGAGATCGGCAAGTTTCAGCAGCAGGGCCTGGCGTTCCGCAGGCTTGAACTTGCTCCACGGTCCGTTGAACGCCCGCCGGGCGGCTGCGACCGCGCGGTCGATGTCTTCCGCGTCGCCCTCGGCCACCGAGGCGAGCACTTCACCGGTGGACGGGTTGATCGAATCGAATGTCCTGCCCGAGGCAGCTTCCACCCATTTGCCGCCGATCAGCATCCGCTTCGGCTTGCCGTCCAGATAGGGATGACGGGCGTGGAGAATATCGATGGTCATCGGTTCGCTCCCTTCGCTTCCTTGAGAGTAGGCGAATGCCTCGGGGGCACTGCCGTGAGGACTTCATTATCACCGAACCGGGGCATTGGCTATTCCCTAACGGATATAGCGTATGGCAATGACGGCCAGCCGCCGCCATTCGACGCCCCGTGACCAGGAATGCACTTCCGTGACCCGTCGTATCGCGCGGCCGGCTTGATACGTTATTCCCTATAGGGTATTGCGTCTGTGAGTGAACATCGTTGATCGGCCAGGCGCATGAGCTGCAGGGATGTCTGACGTCATTCCCGATCGGGTTACCCGCAAGGTGCCGATCAGTGCCGAGGCACGCGGCTTGGCGCGCGATTTTTGCCGTCGTGTCGGCCAGGAAGCGAGATTGCTGAACAAGCAGGCGATCGGCGAGCCGTTCCGCCGTCGCATGATCCGCTATCCGGACCGGCCCCCGCGTGACGACCTGCTGCGCGATCTTGAACGGGCCTGGCGCGATGTGGAGCTGCGTCACTTCCGCCTCGACTTTCGATGCATTCGCCAGGGTCGGGACATCTATCTGATGGAACGGGCCGTCACGGTGATCGACGCATTTCGACTGTCGCACTGGGATACCGATGATTACGGGGTGACCGTCATGGACACCTGGATGGGCGTTCGCCGCGGGCGTGCAACCGCGGGGATCCGGTCGCGCATGTGGATCGGTTCCCATGCAATCGCCCGCTGGTATCAGCGAAGTGGGGCGCGTTCGGATGAACGCCTACTGCGTGATATCGGTCTGGGTGCCGCGATCGACCTGACTGATCGAACGGCTTTTCCCGACCTGGACGATGTCCGTGTCCCGACCGCCGGCGACGAGGGCTGGCGAGGCGCCATCATGCTCGCACCCGAGGACGAAGGCGACGATCTCGTGTTTCATGCCAGGACGTTCGTCTAGCCGCACGCGGTGACGTCTGACGTTATGACGGCAGGGGAATGGCGGGCCGGCAAGGGACCCGGCTTGCCCAGAGGCGCCGTTCGTCCCACACTGTTACGGACAGACGAGCCAGGAGGAGACCGATGCTCTACGAACTGAGAATCTATGAATGCGTTCCGGGCAGGCTACCCGATTTGAACAAGCGTTTCGACACGATCACCCTGAAAATCTGGGAGCGGCATGGCATCAGGCAGGCCGGCTTCTGGACCACCGTGATCGGCGAGTCGAACCAGACGCTGTATTACATGTTGCAGTGGGACTCCCTGGCTGACCGCGAGAAGAAGTGGAACGCGTTCCAGGCCGATCCCGAATGGCATGCCGCGCGGGCGAAAACCGAGGAAGCCGGTGCGATCGTTGCCAACGTCAAGAATTTCATTCTGGGTCCGACGCCGTATTCTTCGGTGAAGTGATCGCCCACCACGCGTACGATTGGTCACAATGTCGAGGTTGGAGGAGAGCAGTCATGCCAGTTAAAGCCGGAGTCATCCGCGCCGAGGAACGGACCACCAGACGAGGTGCGGCGGAGACTTTCACAGGCGTCGTGTTTCAGGACCCGGTGCTCACGGCCGAAGCGCCATCGCGTCTTGGGGGCTCGGTTGTCACGTTCACGCCAGGTGCGCGCACCGCGTGGCACTCGCACCCCGTTGGACAGACGCTGTATTGCCTGTCCGGGGTTGGCCGCATCTGCTTCGCGGGCGAGAAGCCGCGTGCGCTGAAGCCAGGCGATACCGTCAACATTCCGCCGGACGTGTTGCATTGGCACGGCGCCTCGCCGGATCGCCTGTTTGCGCATCTCGCCTTGTCGGAAGCAGGCGAGCAGGGGCAGGGCACGGCTTGGGGCAAGCATGTCAACGACACCGAGTACAATGAACCGGTGATGGAGGCCTGAACCGGGGCGTCCTGATTTGATGGAAGGCCGGGGCAGGCTCGCATCCCCGGCCTTCGCCAGACTGTTCTACTTACGAAATACTTCGCGTATCGGCTTGACCACACCGGGGTCCTTTGGCGCGTAGCCCGGCAGGTCAGAGACCGCGGCGTGGAATTCCCCGGCCCGCATCACCGCGAGCACTTTCTGCATCGGCGGTGTCTCCAACATGCGTTTTTGACAGACGAACACGTAGTCCTCGGTGAGGAGCCTGACGAAGTCGAGATCGAATTGACGCGCGGCAGCCTCCACCCCGAAGCTGGCATCAGCCATGTCGCTGGCCACGTACGCTGCCACCGCGGCATGGGTGAACTCGATACGGGCGTGGCCGTTTATGGCGGCGCCATCGATATGTTCCTGCTTCAGCAGCTGTTCGAACAACTGGCCGGTGCCCGAATCCGGATCCCGGTTCACGAAACGAATTGTCGGGTCGACCAGACGATCCAGTGACGTGATGCCGAGCGGATTGCCGCGCTTCACCATCAGGCCCATTTCCCGCGTCACGAAGCCAACCACGCGGTGCAGTTCCGGACGCAGCCACGGCTTGCACGCGGCGACGCTGCGTTGACGCAACGAACCTTGCGGCAGGTGCATGCCGGCCAGATCGCATTCATCCCGCGCGAGAGATGCGAGTGCGGTCTGGTTGTTGACATATCGGAGTTCCACGCCCGGGCCGCCTTCGCGTGTCAGCAATTCGCGCAGTTTGGCGACTGCGAAACCGTGGCTGGCGTGCACGCGGATGACCGAGGGATCGTGTGGCAGGAACTGTCGGATTTCCGTTTCGAGCTCCTGTGAGAGGTTTTCGAGTTGTGGCTTCAGCCGAGCGCGCAGGCGCTGCGCGGCCCAGACGAGCTTGTCGCCGAAGGGCGTGAGCGTGGTACCGTGGCCTCGCTGGCGGACGACCAACGGGCCTTCGAAAAACGCCGACCATTTCTCGATCTGGTTCCAGGCGTGTCGATAGGACATATGGGCGCGATCGGCCGCCTCGGTGATTTTGCCGGTCATTCTGATCTCGTTGAGGAAATCCAGCATGACCTGCATCGACTGCGAGTCATCGCCTTTTCTGAAGCGCCACACGGGCTCGATTTCGATCTGGATCATGCAAGGTCCTCCCAGCCGGACACGACGATGAATATGCAGAGTCAGTCATATACGGGCACATCCATACGCGCGCCAGGATAGGCAACCGATATCATATTCACAAACTGCGCAGCGTAATCACATAGTCATCCACGTCCTTCACCGCTGCGACGCTGGCGGACATATGTTCATTGATGCATATTTGGTGACATCTCCATGCCCTTCGATCCGCTTCCCGGCCAACAAGAACTTCTGATCGATGGCGAACGCGTTCCACCCCTGTCCGGGCGCTACTTCGCCACCGTGAACCCGGCCACCGAACAGGTCATCGCAACAGTCGCTGAAGCCGGCGCGGACGATGTGGACCGCGCGGTCCGTTCGTCGCGTGCCGCCTTCGAAGGGCCGTGGTCCCGGATGCGCGCCGCCGACCGTGCCCGCCTGCTGATCAGGTTCGCGGATGCCATCCGCGAGGCACAGGATGAACTGGTGGAGCTGGAAAGCCTTGATTCCGGCAAGCCGGTTTCCGCCATTCGACGGCAGGACATGCCGGCGGTGCTGGACACCCTGACCTACTATGCTGGCCTTGCGGACAAGATCAACGGGCAGGTCATTCCCGTTCGCAACGACGTGCTGACCTACACGGTCCGCGAACCGCTCGGCGTCGTCGCCGCCATCGTGCCGTGGAACTTTCCGCTGATGATCGGCATGTGGAAGATCGCCCCGGCGCTCGCCTGCGGCTGCACCGTCGTGCTGAAGCCGGCCGAGATCACGCCGCTGACGGCGCTCAGGCTGGGCGAACTCGCGCTGAAAGCAGGACTTCCGGCCGGGGTCCTGAATGTCGTCCCCGGCCTGGGCAAGGTTGCCGGCGCGGCGCTGGTCGATCACCCTGACGTTGACAAGGTGACGTTCACCGGATCGCCCGCCGTGGGGCGAGACATCCTGCGCGGCGCGGCCGGGAACCTGAAGCGCGTGACCCTGGAACTGGGTGGCAAATCGGCGAACGTCATTTTCCCCGACGCCGATATGGACGCGGCGGTGAAGGCCGCGGGTTCCGGCATCTTCTTCAACAGTGGCCAGGTGTGTTCGGCCGGTTCCAGAATCCTGGTGCATGAGGCGGTGTACGACGAGGTGGTCGAACGACTGGCTGCGCGCGCCAATGCCATCCGGATCGGTGATCCCCGCCAGACCAGCACCGCGATGGGGCCGTTGGTATCCGAGGTCCAAATGAACCGCGTGCTGCGCTATATCGATATCGGTTCGCGCGAAGGTGCGTCACTGGTGACCGGCGGCGGCCGGCATGGTGATACAGGCTATTTCGTACAACCAACGGTTTTCGCGAATGTCAGGCGGGACATGCAAATCTCGCAAGAGGAGATCTTTGGACCGGTCGCCGCCGTGATCAAATTCACCGACGACGAAGACGCCATCCGGATCGCCAACGGCACACGCTACAGCCTGGCCGCGGGGGTCTGGAGCAGCGACATCACCCGGGTGCACCGTTTCACGAAACGTTTGAAGGCAGGGACGGTCTGGGTAAACACGTTCGGGCCAACCGACGTGCGGTTGCCGTGGGGCGGATCCCGGGATTCCGGTTTTGGCCGCGAGCACGGTGACGTTGCCATCGAGAATTTCACGGAACCCAAGGTGGTGTGGATCAACACGGGCAACTGACGGTCGTCGTTGCGATTTGTCCGCAGCGGCGCTTCACGACGCGAACACCCGTGTTGCCGACCGTGCACGCGACGATGCCGCTCGCGCTCTCCGGGCTGGCGTTATATACATCCGTGCACGGCTGACTGCCAAACAGGAGAGCGACATGAAGACCTACGGCCACTACATCGATGGCACCTACGTCGATCCGGTCGGCGGCAAATTCATCGACAGCTTCAATCCCTATTCTGGCGAGGTCTGGGCGCGGATCGGACAAGGCTGTGCCGAGGATGTCGGGCGCGCGGTGGCGGCGGCATCACGGGCGATGCGGGAAGGTCCGTGGCCGGCGATGAACCCTTCGGCGCGCGGCAAGTTGATGCACCGGCTCGCTGATCTGGTTGCCGCGAACGCCGAGCGGTTGGCAGAGATCGAGGTGCGTGACAACGGCAAGCTGCTTACCGAGATGCTTGGACAGCTTCGCTATCATCCGGAATGGTGGCGCTATTTCGGTGGGCTCGCCGACAAGGTCGAGGGCGCCGTGGTGCCGATCGACAAGCCGGAAACCTTCGCCTTTACGCGGCATGAGCCGGTGGGCGTGGTTGCGGCGCTGACGGCATGGAATTCGCCACTGCTGTTCGTTGCATGGAAATGCGCGGCAGCGATCGCGGCCGGCTGTACTGTCGTGATCAAGCCGTCGGAATTTGCATCCGTTTCAACTCTGGAATTCGCCGCGCTGACGAAAGAGGCCGGCTTTCCCGATGGCGTGTTCAACGTCGTCACGGGATACGGCGCAGAGGCCGGCGCCGCGCTGGTGGACCATCCGGATGTGGCCAAGATCACTTTCACCGGATCGGACGCGACCGGCGCGCGCATCTACAGCCAGGCTGCGAAGTCGCTGAAGCGCGTATCGCTCGAACTGGGTGGGAAATCACCCAACATCGTGTTCGACGATTGTGATCTGGACGCCGCCGTCGCGGGTGCGGTGTCGGGTATCTTCGCGGCGACCGGGCAAACCTGTATCGCCGGGTCGCGCGTACTCGTACAGAACTCGATCCGGGAAAAGTTCAGCCAGCGCCTGGTTGAACTTGGCCGCACCGCGCGCAAGGGTGACCCGATGCTGCCGGACACCAATATCGGGCCTGTGACGACGGCACCGCAATATCGGAAAATCCTCGATTACATCGATATCGCCAAGAGTGAGGGAGCGCGTTGCCTGTTGGGCGGAGGCCCGGCGACGTCGGCCGGTCTGCCTGGCGGGCAGTTCGTGGAGCCGACGATTTTCACCGACGTGAAGCCAGAGATGCGGATTGCGCGCGAAGAGGTGTTCGGGCCGGTGCTTTCCATTCTTGGCTTCGACGATGAAGCCGAGGCGATCCGGTTGGCGAACGATACGATCTATGGCCTGGCGGCGGGTGTCTGGACGACGGATATCGGCCGCGCGGTGCGGATGTCAGCGGCGCTGAAGGCCGGGACAGTGTGGGTGAACACGTATCGGGCGATCAGCTACATGATGCCGTTCGGGGGCATGAAGCACTCCGGAATCGGCCGCGAGAGCGGCATCGACGCGATACGCGAATATCTGGAAACCAAGAGTGTCTGGATTTCGACCGCGAAGGGTGCGCCCGCCAATCCGTTCGTCATGCGTTAGAACTGTTCCCATCAGCCGATCGACGAGGAAAATGTCGGCATGAGCACGGAATATTCGATTGCATTGTTCTCCTATGGAACCTTGCAGCTGGAGGCGGTGCAGATACGTTCGTTCGGACGCCGGCTGACGGGAACGGGCGATGCGATGCCCGGGTTCAAAATGCAAATGATCGAAATAACCGATCCGGAGGTTGTCAGAACAAGCGGCGAGCGCTTCCATCCCATCGTCAGCGCGTCCGCAGATCCGGACGACGAGGTCAAGGGCACGGTTTTCTTGATCAGTGGGAAGGAACTGGAAGCAGCGGACAGATACGAAGTATCCGACTATAAACGGATCAATGTGCGGCTCAGGTCGGGAATACTGGCCTGGGTCTACGTGAGGGCCTAGCTTTGCCGTGGCGGGCGCACGAGGCGCGCTTCCGCGGGAAAAGCTGGGATGTCACAACGGGGACGAACGATGTCGGATGATTTGCGCCTGCAGGCACTGATGGTTGCGGCAAGCTAGTGAATGGCGTTGCTCGATGCGATCGAACGTGCGGGGATGATCCGGCCTGGCCGCAGCGAGCACCTGGTGGAACGCGACATATTCGCACTTGCCGAGCAGTCATTCGGCGTCAGACAGCACTGGCATAAGCGGATCGTTCGGTCCGGTATCAACACATTGCGGATCGCTGCCGATGATCCGCCGGTGCGGGATATCGGCGACGACGACACGGTCTTCATCGATCTCGGGCCGGTCTTCGAGACCTGGGAGGCGGATGTCGGGCGCACCTACGCGTTCGGGCCCGACCCGCTGAAGCACCGCCTGTGTCGGGACCTTCCGGTGATTTTTGACCAGCTGAAGGCCCATTTCGATACGCATCCTGATGTGACCGGCGCGGAGTTGTACGATGTGGCGTGCCGCCTGGCAGAGGCGGCGGGTTGGCTGTTCGCCGGCAAGATCGCTGGTCATATCGTCGGGGAATTCCCGCATGCGAGACTGCCGGGTGAGCGCGACCATTATCGGATCAGTCCGGAAAACAAGACCCGCATGCGCGATCCTGACGCCACGGGGCAGACCAAATTCTGGATCCTGGAAGTGCATCTGGTCGACCGCACCCGTTCGTTCGGCGGATTTTACGAACGGTTGCTGGTACCGGCCGAATGAGATCAGGACTTGAGGAACCGGTCGAACGCGTCCCGATAATCCGGGTGCCAGCGCGACAGCGCAGGCCTGTTCTCGATGATATCGCCGGCAGCCCATGCGATGCGGCGCTCGTCTGTTGCCCGTGTCACATCGTTGTCAGGACAGAGGATGTAGAAGTCGCCCAACGACATGCGTTCGACCAGCATGTCGATGACCTGGTCAGGCGTCCAGGCGCCGGGCGGACGTTCGGTCCGTCCCCGGTTCGTCATTCCCGTGAACGTCGAGCCGGGAATGAGCAAATGCGCGGTGATGCGGGCACCCTTCGTTTCCCGTAGACTGTGGGCGAGACCTTCGGTCAGCACTTTCACGCCGGCCTTGCTGACGTTATAGGCGGTATCCCCTGGTGGACAGGTGATGCCTTGTTTTGATCCGGTATTGATGACCGCGCACTCGACGTTCTGCGCGAGCATTGCCGGCACAAATGTCTGCACGCCATTTATCACGCCCCAGAGATTGACCTCCAGCACCGTGCGCCAGCGGTCGGGGTGATCATACGGGCCGCCCCCCGGAGCTGTGCCGGCGTTGTTCATCAGCACCGCCACGCCTCCGAATTCCCGCCAGGCGATGTCGCGCAGGGCCTGCACAGCGTCGAGCTTGCTGACATCTGTCGGAATGGCGCGAACCGCGGTGGCGCCAAGCGGTGACACGGCGGCAACCTCCGCAGCGGCCCTGTCCAACGCAGAGGCCGAAAGATCGGCCATGCAGACATTCATCCCAAGGGTCGCGAAGCGCTTCACGGCGGCGAGGCCGATACCGCTCGCCGCGCCCGTGACGACTGCCGTTCGTCCTGGCTGTAGCGCGGGATGTATGGTCATGGTGTACGTTGTCTCCGGTGCGGGTATACGGGACTGTCGTGTCCAGCAGTATATAACGTGAACGTCGCCATGTTCAATCGGACGGCGGACGGTGCCATGATCTGCGTCGACCACAGCCAGCGACGAAGGTCGTGATGGTCCAATAGACGTGATGCCGGCTTATCGCCGTTGTCGCCCCGCTTTCAAAGCACACGCAGGCGGACCATTCGCAGTGTGCAGAACGAATTACGAACAAACGGAACAGATCACGCGTCACCGACACGGCGAACCGGGATGATGCGCGCCGGATCCCGATGCGCTAGACTGCGGTCGACCCGAGGCTTTGTGCCTCCACCACCATCCGCCCGGCGTGGCAGGACCTGTCCCGCGCGTCCGGCGGCGAAGGAACGATCATGGCGAACCCCAACTCCAGCCATCTGATCCTGGTCTCCAACGGCCCGCAGCCCGGTGGCGCGGACGGCGATGCGCTGTGGAACAGCCTGCGCCGCGAGGCCGAGGCCGCCACTGCGCAGGCCCCGCAACTCGCGCCCCTGTTTCTGGAATCGATCCTCAATCAGCCAAGTTTCGAGGCAGCAGTCTTCCACCGTGTCGCCTCGCGGCTGAAGAACGATCTGATCTCGGCCCCGCTGATCGTGCAGGCCTACCAGCGCGCCGCGGCGGCCGATCCGTCGATCCCGGCAGCCATGCGCCGCGACATCGCCGCCGTGCACCAGCGCGACCCCGCCTGCCATCGCTTCATGGAACCGTTGTTGTACTTCAAAGGCTTTCACGCCATCCAGGCGCACCGGCTGAGCCATTGGCTGTGGACCAACGACGAGTGTGATTTCAGCCTGTACCTGCAAAGCCGCTCGTCCGAGGTATTCCAGACCGACATCCACCCCGCTGCACGGGTCGGCGGGGGCATCTTCCTCGATCACGCCACGGGCCTGGTGGTCGGCGAGACCGCGGTCATCGGCGACGATGTTTCGATGCTGCACGGCGTTACGCTGGGCGGGTCGGGCAAGGCTGCGGGCGACCGGCACCCCAAGGTGCGCCGCGGTGTCATGATCGGGGCAGGGGCCAAGGTGCTGGGTAATATCGAGGTGGGAGAGGACGCCCGCATCGCCGCCGGGTCGGTGGTTCTGCGTGACGTGCCGCCCCACACCACCATGGCCGGCGTTCCGGCACGGGTGATGCGCACCCACACGCCCACCCACCCGGCCGAGGCGATGGATCAAAGTTTGCTGGACCTGGCGCTCGATTCCTTTGACCCGGTGATCTGACGAAATGAATCGGGCTGTGGGGAAAGCCGGCTGTCCTGGCATCCCGACAGGAACCGTGCGCCACTGACGTGGCGTGGTGACGTCGCACCAGCCCCTTTCGGTCGATCCGCCTCACGTGATGCCAGCGCATGGTCCTTGCGATTTCGAGCTCGGCTTGGCTATTCCGCACCGATGACCGCCGGCGCGACCTCTGCCATGAAGCATTCCATGGATTCCAGCAGTTGATCGAGGTTGCGGTTGCCGTGGAAGTTGATCTGGAAACTGTCGAGACCGGCCTCGCGATGGTATCGTTGCAAATCACCTGCAACCTCGGCTGGCGAGCCATGGCCGATCGGCCGCTCCTTTCCCGCAGGCGGTGCATTGCCGGTGATCGTGCTGAGTTCGACCCGAAAGCTCATGCGCGTTGGGATCGGCGGACGTTGGACCGCGGTACATGCCTCGCGCAATCTGGCTTGTGCGTCCACCAGGTGGGCGATCGGCAGTGGTGTTGGCTGCCATACCGCGGCGAATCGCGCCGCACGGCGAAGTGCGGCGTCGCTGGTGCCGCCAATCCAGATTGGTGGCGGCCGTGACGGTTTCGGGCTGACATGCATGTCGGAAAATGAAACGAGCCGGCCAGAGAACGAGACTTTTCCCGGCTGCCAGCATGCCTGCCAAAGGCGGAGGTATTCGTTGGTGCGTGCGCCGCGTTCATGGAATGGAACGCCGAGTGCGGCGAACTCGGTTTCGTTCCAGCCGACACCGACCCCGGCGATAATCCGGCCTTTCGACATCAGTTCAAGTGTCGCCAGGGCCTTTGCGGTGGCGACAGGGTTGCGGTAGGGCATGATCAGCACCGAGACGCCGATGTTGATTCGCGTCGTATGTGCGGCCATGAACGACATCGCCACGAACGGATCATAGACGTTGGTCCAGGACGCGGAGCGCGCGTCGTCGCCGACGATGATGTGGTCGTTGACGAAGATGGCGTCGAAGCCGACCGTCTCCGCTTTTCTTGCAGCGGCAATGATCGCCTCGGGTGACGCTTCAAAGCCGAGATAATCGGCATTCGGCGCGCGGGTGGAGAACGTGATGGTCATGGCTTGCTCAAGCTTTTGTCAGACAAAACCAACGACAGCGTGGGGCACATAGGGTTCCTCCAGCGATTTGATTTCATCCGCCGAAAGCCGAATATCGAGCGAAGCGACCGCTTCGTCCAGATGGGTCAGTTTGGTCGCGCCGACGATCGGAGCCGTGATCATCGGTTTTGCCAGAAGCCATGCCAGTGCGATTTGCGCGCGAGGGACGCTTCTCGATTTGGCAACCTCGCCGACACGATCTATCACCTTCAGGTCGGCTTCCTCGGTTTTCGCGAACAGGCGGGCCATCGCCTCGTCCGTTTCGGTACGCAGGCTGGTGTAATCCGGCGCGCGGCTCAGCTTGCCGCGTGCCTGTGGGCTCCACGGGATGACGCCGATGCCTTCCGCCTGGCACAGTGGCAGCATCTCGCGCTCCTCTTCGCGGTACAGCAGGTTGACGAGGTTCTGCATGCTCACGAACCGTGTCCAGCCGTGTTTTTCGGCAATGCCGAGCGCGCGGGCAAACTCCCAGGCATGCATTGACGAGGCGCCGATATAGCGTGCCTTGCCGGATTTCACGACATCATGCAGCGCTTCCAGCGTCTCGTGAATTGGCGTGTCGTGATCGAAACGATGGATCTGGTACAGATCGACATAATCCATGCCAAGCCGCTGCAGGCTGTTATCGATTTCGGCAAAGATTGCCTTGCGGGACAGGCCGGCGCCATTCGGTCCCGGGCGCATCCGACCATAGACCTTGGTGGCAATCACGACCTCGTCGCGGCGGGCAAAATCCTTGATGGCACGTCCAAGGATTTCTTCACTGTGACCCAGCGAGTAGCGGTTCGCGGTGTCGAAGAAATTGATCCCGGCTTCGAGCGCTTTCTTGATGAACGGGCGGCTCTGTTCCTCGCCCAGGCTCCAGGCATGATTGCCTTGATTGCCGCCGCCATAGCTCATGCAGCCGAGGCAGATGCGTGAAACGTCGAGACCGGTACGGCCAAGCTTGGTATATTCCATACTTGTTCTCCCGCGCTTGCCGGCGTCCGCCGGGGTTGAGTTGATCGCTATGATACAAGGTATATAACGAAGATCAGAAATCTACCATGAAGGAGCGCTTCCGATGAAATTCGGCGTTCATAACCCGTCATGGGTGTATGGTTCCGATCCGGCCGGCATATTCGAAGGCATCAAGGCGAAGGCGCAATGGGCCGAGAATAACGGTTTCACCTGGTTCTCGGTGATGGATCACCTGATCCAGATCGGTGGGGTCGGCGCTCCGACCGAACCGTTCATGGAAGGCTGGACGGTGCTGTCAGCCCTCGCTGCCGTCACCCAGCGCATCCGCCTGGCAACGCTCGCGTCCTCGGTCGCCTATCGCAACCCCGCGCATCTGGCGAAAATCTCCGCCGGCGTTGACCAGATCAGCGGCGGCCGCATGACGCTGGGTATCGGCGCGGGCTGGTTCGAAGGCGAATACAAACAATACGGGTGGGAGTTTCCGCCGAAGCCAGCCACACGGATCCGGCAGATGGAGGAAGCCGTCCAACTCATCCTTCAGATGTGGACGCAGCCGCGCACGACCTTCCACGGCCGGTATTTCCATGTCGAGGACGCGATCCTGGAACCCAAACCCGTTCAAAAGCCACGCCCGCCGGTGATGATCGCGGGAGGCGGCGAACAGATGACCCTGCGCGCGGTCGCCCGCCTCGCCGATTCCTGCAATGTCGGCGGTGATCTCGACACGGTCAGGCATAAATTCGCTGTCCTTCGTCGGCATTGCGATGCGGCCGGCCGCGACTACGACGCGATCGAACGGACCCATAATTTCAGCTGGCTGGTCGCGCGCAGCGACACGGCGATCGCCGCGAAGCGGGAACGCTATTCCGCAAGCGGACCGTTGCGCGGCTTCATCGGCACTGTGCCCGAGGCGATCGATCTCGTCGGCCGGTATCGCGACGCCGGTGTACAACTGCTGATCAACAGCGATTACCGGAACGATCGGGAAACGCTGGAAATCTTTGCCTCGGACATCATGCCACACTTCACCTGACTGATGTGGCACGCCACTCTCCCGCAATTCGCTGAAGGGACGGAACATGGATTATCGCCGCCTGGGCCACTCGGGCCTCAAGGTTTCCGAAATCTGCCTTGGCACCATGACATTCGGTCACAGCACCGACGCCAATGAAGCCGAACGTATCGTCCGGACAGCAATGGACGGCGGCATCAATTTCTTCGACACCGCTGACGGGTACAGCAACGGCGAGTCCGAAGCGATTCTGGGCCGCGCGCTTGGCCCGCGGCGGCGCGATGTGGTGATCGCCACCAAGGTGTTCAACGCGATGGGCCCCGGGCCCAACGATTCCGGCATGTCTCGCGTGCACATCATGAACGCAGTCGAGGACAGTCTGCGCCGCCTCGGAACCGATTATATCGACCTCTATTTCATCCACCATGTCGATACACAGACACTGCTCGACGAAATGCTGCGCGCGTTTGACGATCTGGTACGGCAGGGCAAGGTCCGCTACACCGCTTGCAGCAACTATGAAGCCTGGCGCCTGATGGAGGCGATCTGGATCAGCGATAGCAAGGGCCTGACACGGTTCGCGGCCTATCAACCGCAATACAGCCTGGTGGTGCGTGACATCGAGGAAGAGCTGGTGCCGGCCTGCGAACTGAAAGGGCTGGGAATGGTGGTGTGGTCACCGCTCGCCGGTGGCTATCTGTCCGGCAAGTACCGTCCCGGCCAAGCAACGCTGCAGGGTTCGCGTTCCGCCGAGAATTGGGCGTTTCCGAAACGATTCTTTCATCCCAACCATGAAGCCATCCTGACCGAACTTCATGCGGTCGCCGATCAACTCGGCGAAAGCCCTGCACGCGTGGCGATCCGCTGGGTGCTGGACCAGAAGATGGTCAGCAGCGCGATCGTCGGTGCACGCAACGCGGAACAGCTTCAGGGCACGATGTCTGCTGCAGAATGGCGCCTGCCCGACGAAACACGCGCTCGGCTCGACAAAGTCTCCGCTCCCAGGCAGCATTATCCGCGCGCCATGGAAGCAACGATGGCGGAACGAAGAAACAGCGCGGTGCGCATGCGGAAATGAAACCTCGCATGATCGGTCGGGCAAGCAACCGTCAACCGCCACCCAATTCCCGCATGAATCCCACCCACCGATCCAGCACCGGCAGGATGGCGTCGCGTGTTTCCGCATTGAAACCGACGATGCAGCGGGTCACGCCCAAGGCCTCGTACCGCGCCAAGGCACCCACCTGGTCGGGAGCGAACGCATCCAGTTCCTCGGGATACAGGCAGATGGTCACCGGGCATGACGACCGCTCGCGTCCGGCAGCGGCCAGCATGTCCTGGAACTTCGGAAGGAATGTGAACTCGTCGCCGTACTGGGTCCCCGTCAGCGCGTACCAGCCATCGCCGTACTGCACCGCCCGCCGAGCGGCGTAGGGATAGGCACCGCCGACGATGATCGGGGGGGATGGTTTCTGGACCGGCTTGGGATTGCAGGCCATCGGGCCGAAATCGACGTAGGTTCCGTGATACTCGGCCTGCTCCTGTGTCCAGATCGCGCGCATGGCCTCGATACGCTCACGCACCAGTTCATGACGCGTGGCGAATGCCGTGCCGTGGTTGCGCATTTCCTCGGCATGCCAGCCATTGCCGATCCCGAATAGGAATCGCCCGCCGGAAAGACGGTCGATCGAGGCCACCTGCTTGGCCGTCTGGATCGGGTCGCGCTGGTTGATCAGACAGATGCCGGTGCCCAGCTTCAGGGTCCGGCTGCTGATCGCCGCCGCTGTCAGCGTCAGGAACGGGTCCATGACGTCGGCCTGCACGTTGCGTGGGCTTCTGGATTCGAGCGGGACCGGCAGGT
The DNA here is from genome assembly GCA_964478525.1 of uncultured Bifidobacterium sp. Lineage (GTDB taxonomy): Bacteria > Pseudomonadota > Alphaproteobacteria > Acetobacterales > Acetobacteraceae > Rhodopila. The sequence goes on along the minus strand of CAYZKM010000005.1, from coordinate 7,608 downwards.
GCGAATGTTCCGACGCCCAGAGCGATTCGAAGCCGCGCTCCTCCAGCGCCACCGCGAATTCCGACGGAGAGATCGCGTATTCCGTGAACCAGATGGTGGCGCCGAACTGCATGGTCGTCCTCCGCGCGACGGGTTGCGGGCAAGTCATGACGCTGGTCGCTACATCGCCGTCATGCCACCATCGACGAACAGCAGCGCGCCGGTGACATAGGATGCATCGTCCGATGCCAGGAACAGGATCGCCGCGGCGACCTCCTCGGCCCGGCCCGGGCGCTTCATCATCGTGCCCTGTGCGGCCTTGGCATTGTACTGCTCCACCGTCTCGCCCGCCGCGGCGATGCGGCGCGCGTGGAACGGCGTGAAGATCGGACCGGGCCCGACTGCGTTGGCGCGGATACCCTCGGCCGAATGATCCGCGGCCAGCGCCCGCGTCATCCCCGCCACCGCGGCTTTCGTCGTGTCGTACAGCAGGTTGCCGCCGCTGGCGACGACAGACCGCACCGAGGCGACGTTGACGATCGCGCCGCCATTGCCGCGCCGCATCAGCGGCACCGCCGCCTTGGCACAGAAGGCATAGCTCTTGAGGTTGACGTTCAGGATCTCGTTCCAGCTCGCCTCGCTGGCTTCGTCAATCTTTTCGTATTTACGAATGCCGGCGTTGTTGACCAGGATATCCAGCCGCCCGAATGTCTGCGCGGCGCTGTTGACGAAGGTGACGCACGCCGCCTCGGTCCCCACATCGGCGTGGGTGAATGCCACCTTGCCGCCCGCCGCCTGCAGCTCTGCCGCCACGCGCTGCCCGCGTTCCGCGTCCCGGTCGCAGAACGCCACGCTCGCGCCTTCGGCGACGAAGCGCCTGACGGTCGCCTCGCCGATCCCCGATGCTCCGCCCGTTACTGCCGCGACCTTGCCTTGCAGTCGTCCCATGGTTTTCATCCCTTCATGCCTGGTGCCGCGCGCGCCGCGCCGCGCCGATGCCCCAAGGCTGCCCGCAAAACCGCCGGCAGGGCAAATCCGGCCCTGCCATTGCCAGACGCGCGTGCGTGCTTCTATTTTCCCGCCAACCAATTTCAGGGGGGGACCACATGACCAAGCTCGCCGGCATTCGCCGCCGCACCATCCTTCAGGGCGCGGTCACGGCGCTGCTGCCCGCCCCGGCCATCCTGCATGCCGCGACACCGGTCAAGATCGGTGTTCCCGTCGCGCTGACCGGCCCGCTGGGCGGCATCGGCGCGCAGATGAAGCGCGCCTGTGAATTCTGGGCCAAACAGGTCAACGCCAAGGGCGGGCTGCTCGGCCGCCCCGTCGAACTGGTTGTCGAGGATACCACCGGCAACCCCGCCACCACGGTCCGCAAGGTGCAGGAACTGGTGGAACGTGACGGCGTCCGCCTGATCACCGCCATCGTCGCGTCCAACGAAGCGCTCGCCGTCGTGCCAAAGCTTGCCGAGTGGGACACGATCTTTGTCTCGGGCGACAATGGTGACGGCCGCCTGACCGCGGAATCACTGGTGCCGAACTTCTTCCGGCCCAACACCTCGGGCCCGATGGGCACCCGCGCCGTCGCGCTGTGGCTGCGCGATTCGAAGATGACCAAGTTCTACGGTCTGGGCATGGATTACGCCTGGGGCCACAACTCGATGGATGTGTTCCAGAGCGAGTGCAAGAAGGCCGGCAAGGAATTCCTCGGTGCCGTCTTCTCGCCCACCGGAACCAAGGATTTCTCGACCTATATCACCAAAATTCGCCAATCCGGCGCCGAGGGGTGCTACCTGGTCATCGCCGGCGACGACAACAACGCCTTCCTGTCGCAGGCCAAGCAGTATCGTCTGGGCGACAAGGTGCAGCTGCTGACCGAACAGGTCGATGAAATGAGCATCTACGCCACCGGCGACGCATCGCTGGGCATCGTCGGCGGCACGCGCTACTCCCCGTTCACCGACTATCCCGCCAACAAGGCGTTCGTCGCCGCATGGAAGGCGGAGTACAACCGGTTGCCGCAGATGTTCGAGGGTGATCAATACCAGTCCTGCGTCACCATGCAGGCCGGTATCGAGAAGGCGGGCGTGTGGGAAACCGCCAGGATCCGCACCGCGCTCGAAGGGCTGAAGATCGACAGTGTGAAGGGCCCGATCGAGTTGCGCGCCTGCGACCATCAGGCCTCGCAGCCCGGCTTCATCGTCAAGGTGACGAAAAAGGACGGCTTCGACCGCCCGATCCCCGAGGTGATCGCCACCTATCCGGCCGAGAAGATCACGCCGCCCTGCAACCAGATGGTGTACGCGGACTGACGATCGCATGGATTTCCTGGCGTTCCTGCTGACGCAATGCCTGAACGCATTGTCGCAGGCGGCCCTGCTGTTCTTCCTCGGCGTCGGCCTGACCCTGATCTTCGGGATCATGCGCATCGTCAACTTCGCCCATGGCACGTTCTATATGCTCGGCGGCTTCCTCGGGTGGTCCGCCGTGCACGTGACGGGCAGCTTCTGGGCCGGGCTGCTGATCGCCCCACTCGTTGCCGGCGCACTGGGCGTTGCGTTTGAAACCGGCCTGTTACGACGGCTGTATCGACGCGATGACAGCGCCTTCCTGATGGTGACATTCGGCCTGACACTGGTGCTGGGGGAGATCATCCGCCTGACCTGGGGCGTCGACGCCCTGCAGGTGCCGCTGCCGCCGGCGCTGGACGGTATCGTCTTCCTGCTGGACGAACCATTCCCGATCTATCGCCTGTTCCTGGCTGGCGCCGGGATCGTCATGGCCGTGGTGATCTGGCAGTTTCTGGAACGCACCAGGCTTGGGCTGCTGATCCGCGCCACCAGCCAGATCCCCGAGATGGTGCATGCGCTGGGCACCGATGTGAACTTCATCCGCTCCTCGATCTTCGGCATCGGCTGCGGCCTGGCCGCGCTGGGCGGGGTGATGGCGGCGCCACTGGTCACCGCGTCGCTGGCCATGGCGCCCAATGCCATCATCGACGCCTTCGTGATCGTGATCATCGGCGGGATGGGCAGCTTCCTCGGCTCGTTGATCGCCGCCGTGCTGGTCGCCTTCGTGCAGGTGTTCGGCAACTACTATTTCCCCGACTTCGCCCTTGCGGCCATGTATCTCGTGATGCTGCTGGTCCTGGTCATCCGCCCCGGCGGCCTGCTGGGGAAGGAAGCCTAGATGCCGGCCGATCCGCTGCCGCCGGCCATCGGTCGGGCGACGTCTCTCTATCAGGAATTGCTAATATACGGACTGGCATGCGCGGCCTTGGTCGCCGCACCGGTGTTCCTGCCGCCCTTCGCCGTGACGCTGCTGACCGAGGCGCTGATCCTGGGTCTGCTGGCCATGAGCCTGGACCTGATGGTCGGCTACACCCGCCTGGTGTCCTTCGGCCACGCCGCCGCCTATGGGATCGGGGCCTATGCCGCGGGCAACATCCTGCTGCGCACCGGCATTCCGCTGCCCTTCGCGGTGCTGATGGCCGCCGCCCTGGCCGGCATCGTCGCCATCGGGGTTGCCTGGGTCTGCACCCTGGCGCGCGGGGTGTCGTTCTCGATGCTGACCCTGGCTTTCGCGCAGCTGCTGTACGCGGTCGCGTTCAAATGGACATCGGTCACCGGCGCCTCGGACGGGCTGGCCGGCATTCCCAAGACCGCCGGCCCGTTCGGCCTGACGGTGTTCCAGACCAGGTCAGGATATTTCTATCTGGTGCTGGCCTGCCTGGCCGGGGCCTTCATCTTCTGCCAGTCGCTGGTGCGTTCCCCGTTCGGCAACGTCCTGCGCGGCATTCGGGAGAACGAGGCCAAGACGCTGTCCCTTGGCTACAACACGCGACTCTACAAGATCGCCATCGTCGCCATCGCCTATGCGCTGGGCGGAATGGCGGGCGCGCTGTATTCGCCGTTCGCCGGGTTCGCCAACACCGACCTGCTGTTCTGGCTGTTCTCGGGCCAGGTGCTGATCATGGTGATCGTGGGCGGGCAGGGGACCCTGGTCGGCCCCATCCTGGGTGCCGCCTTCTTCATGCTGCTTGAACATGTGCTGTCCGCCTATACGGAATCCTGGGCGCTGTTCTTCGGCCTGGTCTTCATCGGCTTCGTGATGTTCGCCCCGCAGGGCATCTGGGGCCTGATCGCGCGCAGCAAGGCGGCAGGCTGATGGCGCTGCTCGAACTCAGCGGCGTGACCAAGCGGTATGGCGGGGTCATCGCGGTCAACAATGTCTCGATGCAGGTGGCCGCCGGCGAGGTCCGTGCCGTCATCGGACCGAACGGCGCCGGCAAGACCAGCCTGTTCCATCTGATCACCGGCGTGGTGCCGCCGACATCCGGCACCATGCGCTTCGATGGCCGCGACATGACCGGCCAATCGCCGTACCGCATGTGCCAGGCCGGGCTGTCGCGGACCTTCCAGTTGACATCTCTGTTTCCTGGAATGACGGCGCGGGAGAACACCATCCTGTCCGCCCAGTCGCATTTGCCGCGATCCTGGCAGCCCTGGGGCGGGCGATCCATCTTCGCCGAGGCCCGCGCCCGCGCCGACGAGGCGCTGGAACGCCTCGGCCTGACCGCCGTCGCCAACCGCCCGGCGGGGCTGCTGTCGCACGGGGACCAGCGGTTGCTGGAAGTGGCGATGGCATTGTCGCAGCGCCCGCGCGTGCTGTTGCTGGACGAACCCACGCAGGGCCTGTCGGTCGAGGAGACCCTGTCGGCGATGGAGACCCTGGCCGGCCTGTTCCGGACGAGCGGGCTGACCGTGCTGCTGGTCGAGCATGACATGGAGGTGGTGTTCCACCTGGCGCGGAAGATCACCGTCCTGCACCGGGGCGGGGTGATCGCAGATGGCGATCCCGATGCGATCAAGGCCGACCCGGATGTGCAGTCGGCCTATCTGGGCGGGTATGAGTGATGTTGCGGATCGAAGGACTGCACGCCCATTACGGTTCCAGCCATGTGCTGCATGGCATCGACCTGCATGTGCCGACGGGGCGCATCTGCGGCGTGCTGGGGCGTAACGGCGTGGGCAAGACCACGACCGTGCGCGGCATCATGGGCCTGGTGCCACCCTCGGGCGGCAGGATCATGCTGGATGGCACTGATATCGCCGGCTGGGCGCCGCACATGGTGGCGCGCGCCGGCGTCGCCTATGTGCCCGAGGGGAGGCTGATCTTCCCCGACCTGTCGGTGCTGGAGAACATCCGTGTCGGCGAGCGCCGCCCCGCCCGGACCTGGACCATGGAGCGTCTGCTGACGCTGTTTCCATCGTTGCGCGAACGCGCCGGCAATCGCGGCTGGCAGTTGTCGGGCGGCGAGCAGCAGATGCTGGCCATCGCGCGCGCCCTGATCTGCGACCCCAGGGTGCTGCTACTGGACGAGCCGAGCCAGGGGCTGGCACCGTTGGTGGTGCGGGAATTGGGGAATGTGATCCGCACCCTGTGCGATGCCGGCGTGACGATCCTGCTGATCGAGCAGAACATGAAGCTGGCCGAGGCGGTGGCGGATGAACTTCACGTGATGGTGAAAGGCCAGATCGTCTTCGCCGCCACCCCCGCCGCGTTCCGCGCACAGGAAGCCGAGATCAGGGCACGCTACCTGACCGTGTAGGCGCGCGTCCCGCCGCCTATGGACATCGTTGCGTTCGTCCCAAGATGATGCTCGATACCGTTTCATGTCAGTGCACAAAGGATCGAGGTCATGCCTTTCGTTACCACGGATGACGGCGTCGATATCTTCTACAAGGACTGGGGCCCGAAGGATGCTCGTCCCATCGTCTTCCATCATGGCTGGCCACTGAGCGCCGATGACTGGGATGCGCAGATGCTGTTCTGCCTGCATCATGGGTTCCGGGTGGTCGCACATGACCGGCGTGGCCATGGCCGGTCGGCGCAGGTGGGCGATGGCCATGACATGGATCACTACGCGGCCGACGCCGCGGCCGTGACGCGCACGCTGGATCTGCGCAACGCCGTGCATGTCGGGCACTCGACCGGCGGCGGAGAGGCGTTGCACTACACCGTGCAATACGGCCAGCCGCAGGGGCGCGTGGGCGGGCTGGTGATGATCGGCGCGGTGCCGCCGATCATGCTGCAAACGCCCACCAACCCCGGCGGCCTTCCCATCGCCGTTTTCGACGGTTTCCGCTCGGCGCTTGCCGCGAACCGCGCGCAGTTCTTCGTCGATGTACCAAGCGGGCCGTTCTATGGGTTCAACCGTCCGAACGCGACGGCGCAGCCGGGGGTGATCTACAACTGGTGGCGCCAGGGCATGATGGGCGGGGCGAACGCGCATTACGATGGGATCAAGGCGTTCTCGGAGACCGACTTCACCGACGACTTGCGCGCAGTGACGGTGCCGACGCTGATCCTGCATGGTGATGATGATCAGATCGTGCCGATCGCGGATTCGGCGCTGTTGTCGGCGAAGCTGGTGAAAGGCGCGGAGTTGAAGGTCTATCCAGGCTTCCCGCACGGGATGTGTACGGTGAACGCGGATGTCATCAACGCCGATCTTCTGCGTTTCATCACGCGGTGAGGTAGACACCCGCACCGGATCGCCGACCGGCCGGCAGGTGGGGCTGACCCGGATACGTCTCGCCGCCACGGCGCCGATCCCCACCCGTCCGGGTGGGGCCGGTGCCGTGGCGAGTGATCAACCCGGTCTCAGGCCGTCTTTGCCTTCAACTCGTTCAGCTGCGCCTGCGCGCCTGCGATCATGCATGACAGGTCCGATGTCAGCATCACCATGTCGAACCCGCGCTTCACCGCGCCGGCGGCGAACGGCGCGGCCGCGCAGTGCATCACGCACTTGATGCCATGCTTGTGCGCGGTGTCGCGGATCTTGTCGCAGGTCGCCATGTGCAGCGGATCGGGATTGTCGGCACGCGGCGCCATCCCCAGTGCGAACGACAGATCGGCCGGGCCGATATAGACCGCGTCCAGGCCCGGGGTCGCGCAGATCGCGTCCAGGTTGGCCAGGCCCTCCTTGGTCTCGATCATGGCCATCACCACGATCTCGTTGTTCGCGTTCGCGACATAGTCGCTGCCGCCGTAATGCACCGCGCGCACCGGCCCGTTCGAGCGCATGCCGACCGGGGGATAGCGGCAGGCCGCGACGGCCTTCGCGGCTTCCTCGGCCGTGTTCACCAGCGGCACGATGATGCCATAGGCGCCCAGGTCCAGCGCCTTCATGATCGCCTGCGGCTCGTTCCACGCCACGCGCACCACCGGCACCGTGTCGGTCTGCGAGATCGCCTGCAGCATCGGGCCGACATCGCTCATCTCGGCCAGGCCGTGCTGAAGGTCGACGCACAGCGCGTCGAAGCCTTGGCGCGCCATCACCTCGGCGGTAAATCCGTGGGACACGGACAGCCAGCCCAGCGTCACGTACTTGCCGTCGCGCCACATCTGTTTGATCTTGTTCGGTCGCATAGCCACACCTCGGGTGTTGTTCATTGATCCCACGGACGTCCGGCGTCCTCGCATGTTCAAACCTCGGTCTGAACCGGCAAGGGGCCGAGCCGCCTCTGCTATACACAAAGGTACCTTGTCCCAACAGCCGGCCCCCTGGGCTGCAGGGCTATCGCATTTGGCCGAGCACGGATCGTGCGAACTCGTCGGACCATC